>JAIQGI010000010.1 GCA_020072565.1 Terriglobia bacterium | reverse complement strand
ATTGGATCGCTCGCCCGGCGGGGCGCGGCGGCGGACGCTCGGGCCGGTGCCACAGCTTCAGGTGGCGCAGGATCCTTTCAATCACCGGGCCGTCGCCGATCAGGCTGATGATCTTAAGGGCGCCGGAGCAGCGGGGGCAAACGAGCGGGTCCGCTTCGTACACTTTCTTGATCAACCGGGCCCACGAACGCCTGCGGCCGCGCGCGAACTGGGCGCCGCTGTCGGAATCGTCCTGGCGCAGCGGCTGTACTCCGGCTGCGGGAGCGCGAGCTGAAACCGGGCGCGCATTGGAAAAAGCTCCGTAATACCTGACCAGCTGCTGTCCCGAATCCGGCACGTGGGTGCACAGGGCGGCCCGGAAGTCCAGCGCCGGAAAGATGCGGGCCGGAGAGGCTTGGGCATCGCCGCCTCGCCCGCGTTGCCGGCCGTAGTAGAGCCGGCACCAGTTCGTTTTGGAATGCGGATCAGGTTCTCACAATATCGAGAACATTCCCGGAGCCGGCCGAGGTACTGCTCGTCCCGGTCCGACAGCATCCGTGCGAGTTCCCGATGAGGCGGCTTGCCGTAGCCGTATCGGAATGACCTCTACGAGCCCCACATCGCAACGACGAGGTTCTATCTCGGCCTGTTCGGTTTTTTCGCGTTTGTCGCGGTGTCGATGGCGGCCATCGGATTGTACGGTCTCATCAGCTATTCGGTGGCGCAGACGACCCATGAGATCGGCATTCGCATGGCGCTCGGCGCGAAGGCCGCGGATGTGGTCGGCATGGTTCTCAGAAAGGCGGCGCTGCTCGCCCTGCTCGGAGTCGCCCTCGGGATCGGCGGCGCGTTCTTGTTGACGGGGTATCTTAAGACTCTCTTGTTCGCCGTCACGCCCACGGACTTGCTCACGCTCGTCGTCGTCTCCGCAACCCTGTTCGCAACCGCGGTCGTGGCCAGCCTGATCCCGGCCCGCCGCGCAGCCCGAGTGGATCCCTCCGTCGCTCTGAAATATGAATAGCGGCCGGAGGGGGAGCTGTACGTATTACGGAACTCGGGAAATGCGCTCGATCTCGAATCAGTGGCGACTTGCGCACATAATGATGGCGCCAAGACACCAATGATTCTGCCGGTGACATTCTCATGTCCGCATCGGTTCGACTGCGATAAAATCGGCAAAGTACCGTTTCGTGTGAATCCGCTCGATGAGTTCCGTACCCCTGGAGGAATCATCCATGAGGTCGCTGAATCGCATAAGTTTGGCTTTGTGTATTTTCGTTCAATGGAGCTCAAACGGCTTAGCGCAGTCCGGGATCATCACAACCTACGCAGGTCCCGCGATGCCCGTAAATGGCGCGCAGGCGAATACACAGGCCATTGAGTTTCCGACCGCGGTTGCTGCGGATGGCACCGGTGGTTTCTATGTGGCAAGCCCGCATCAAAACCGGGTGTACCGGGTTACGGCAGACGGCAGGATCAGTTTGGTTGCAGGAACCTCCGGCCAGGGGTTCAGCGGGGACGGCGGCCCGGCGATTTCGGCACAACTCAACCGGCCAAGCGGCGTAGCAGTGGATGCAGCGGGCAATCTGTTCATAGCCGACACGGGCAATTTCCGCGTGCGCAAGGTGACGCCACAGGGCGTTATCAGCACCGTCGCAGGGAACGGACATGGTGGTGTCAATGGGGACGGCGGCCCGGCACCCGCTGCCCAACTCGCAGTCCTGACTGCCCTAGCGGTGGATGGGCGGGGCAACGTGTTTATCGCCTCAGGTGACGGCCGCATCCGCAAGGTGACGCCTGAGGGCGTGATCAGCACGGTAGCCGGAAATGGACATCCCGGCTTCAGCGGGGACGGCAGCCCGGCGACATCGGCACAGCTCAATCAGCCGCACGGTGTCGCAGTAGATGCGACGGGCAACCTGTTTATAGGGGACTATGGCAACCAGCGCGTGCGCAAGGTGACGCCCGGGGGCGTGATCAGCACGGTGGCCGGAAATGGAAGCCGTGGTCTCAACGGCGATGGCGGCCCGGCGTCCTCAGCAGAGCTCAATGATCCAAGCGGCATCGCGGTGGATGCGGCGGGCATATTGTTTATCGCGGACTATGGCAACCGCCGCGTGCGCAGAGTGGTGCCCGGTGGTTTGATCAGCACTGCCGCCGGTAGTGGGGGCAGCGTTTTGGGGGACGGCGGCCCAGCGACCTCAGCCCAACTCTCGACTCCGTCAGGCGTGGCTGTGGATGCAGCGGGCAACCTGTTTATCGCCGACTCCAATGGTAACCGCGTCCGCAAGGTGGGTCCCGGCGGAGTCATCAGCACGGTGGCCGGTATCGGAAGGAATGGTTATGGTGGGGACGGCGGCCCGGCGACATCAGCGCAGCTCTCGAGCCCATTTGGCGTGGCGATGGATAAAGCCGGCAACCTGTTCATCGCCGACTCAGGCAACATGCGTGTCCGCAAGGTGACACCGGACGGGGTCATCAGCACGATCGCCGGAGGCGGGACCCAGCCGTTCCGTGGCGACGGCGTCCCGGCGACTTCGGTCGGGCTGCCATCCACAAATGGCGTAGCCGTGGATGTCGCGGGCAACCTGTTCATCGCTGAGAACACCGGCGTGCGCAGAGTATCGCCTGACGGCGTGATCACAAAGGTGGCGGGAGGTCAAAGCCGCGGTTTCAGCGGAGACGGCGGCCCGGCGGCTTCGGCCCAGTTCGTTGTCCCATTTGGGATAGCGGTGGACGCCGTGGGCGATCTGTTCATCACCGACCCGGGCAACGAACGTGTCCGCATGGTGACTCCCGACGGGGTCATCAGGACCGTGGCCGGAATGGGGATCCAGAGTTTCAATGGCGACGGCGGCCCTGCCACTTCCGCCCAACTCTATCACCCGAGGACGGTGGATGCAGCGGGCAACCTGTTCATCGCTGATAGCGACAACAACCGCGTCCGCAAGGTGACGCCTGAGGGGGTGATCAGCACGGTGGCCGGAAATGGCGGCCGCGGATTCAGTGGCGACGGCGGCCTTGCCACTTCCGCACAACTCAATGGCCCGGCAGGGATGGAGCTGGATACCGCGGGCAACCTGTTCATCGTCGATTTCGGCAACAACCGCGTGCGCAAGGTAACGCCGACCGGAGTGATCAGCACGGTGGCCGGAGGCGGCGCCCGGGGTTACGTCGGCGACGGCGGCCCTGCGACCTCCGCTCAGCTCAATGGCCCAAGCGACGTTGCCTTGGATACGGCGGGCAACCTGTTCATCGCGGAGTTCTATAGCAACCGCGTCCGCAAGGTGACACGCGATGGATTGATCACGACCGTGGCGGGAGACGGAAACCGGGGCTATAGCGGCGACGGCGGCCCTGCGACTTTCGCCAAGCTTGCTTCCCCAAGCGGTGTGGCAGTGGATTCATCGGGCAACCTCTTTATCGTCGACTCTGAAAACCACCGTGTTCGCAAAGTGGCGTCAAACGGCGTGATCAGCACCGTGACCGGCACCGCAAACATGGGCAACTACGGCCCTGGTCCGAGCGGCATAGCCGTGGATGCGGCGGGCAACCTGTTCATCGCCGATAGCGATAACAACCGCGTCCGCAAGGTGACGCCCGGCGGGGTCGCCAGCACCGTAGCTGGAAATGGCGTCGGGGGTTTTGGCGGCGACGGCGGCGCGGCAATTTCCGCCCAGCTCAGTAGTCCGGGCGGCGTATCGGTCGATGCGACGGGCAACTTGTTCATCGCCGACACCGGTAACAACCGCATCCGCAAGGTGACACCCGCCGGTGTGATCAGCACCGTGGCGGGAAATGGAACCGTCGTAGGCTACGGCGGTGACGGGGGCCCGGCGACCTCCGCCCAGCTCCACGGACCGTATGGCGTGGCGGTGGATGCCGCCGGCAACCTTTTCATTGCCGACCGTGATAACTGCCGCATCCGCAAGGTGACGCCCGGCGGGGTCATCAGCACGGTGGCGGGAAATGGAACCGGCGGTTTCAGCGGGGATGGAGGCCCGGCGACCTCGGCCCAGCTGGCTGCCCCTCACGGGGTAGCGGTGGATGCGGCGGGCAACCTGTTCATCGCCGACTATGCTAACAACCGGATCCGCATGGTGACTCCCGACGGGATCATCCGCACGGTGGCAGGAAACGGAACCATGGGTTTCAGCGGAGACGGCGGTCCGGCGACTTCCGCTCAACTCTTTCAGCCAGGTGGCGTAGCAGTGGATGCGGCGGGCAACCTGTTCATCGCGGATACATTCAACAACCGCGTCCGTAAGGTGACCTTGAAAGCTCCTCCGCCCCGGCAATAGGCTCTACGTCGTGCGCAGGGGGGTAACAGAACCTGAATCGGTTGCGATGAAAGGCATTATTCGCAGCGCAGTGCAACCATGGGATCTATTCTTGTCGCGCGCCGTGCCGGAGCATAGCATGCCGCTAGGGTCACGGCGGTGAGCAGAGCCGATACTGCCACGAAAATCAGGGGATCCGTTGCGCTGACGTCAAAGAGAAGGCTCTTCATGAGCTTTGTGGCCGCCAGGCCTCCCACAATTCCCGCGGACAGCCCGGTGAGCGCGATCCGGAGCCCCTGTTCGATCACCAGGCTCATGATGTCGATCGGCCTTGCGCCCATGGCCATTCGCAGGCCGATTTCGGAGGCGCGCGAAGCGACGGAATAGGAAACTACGCCGTAGAGGCCAACAGAGCCAAGCACGAGTGCGAGGAGGGCGAAGGATGCAAACAACGCCGTGGTCGAGCGAGGGCCGGAAACGGAACTGGAAACCAGTGTGCTGAAAGTCTGGACTTCGCTTACGGGAGCTTCTCTATTCAGGCTCGAGACGACCGAAGGAAGCGATCCGGCGATGATGGAAGGATCGATTGCCGTGCGCAATACCAGGGTCATGGCCGTCGGCAGTTGCCTGCCGTGTCGCGGCGTGAACAAGGTCGAGTTTCCATAAGGCACGTAGATCGCGCCGTCGCTCCAGTCAGCCGACGGTGCGGCCAAGCTGTTTTGCGCGACATCGCCTGCTACTCCTACGATTGTGATCCAATCCTTTACGAACACCGGCTTGATGTGCTTGCCGATGGGGTCGCGGTCGGGCCAGTATTTGCGCGCCGTGGCTGCGGTAATCAGCGCGACCGGCGCCGCATCAGGCCGTGTATCCGAATCGGTCAGCGGCCGGCCGCGCAAAAGCGGAATCCCCATGACATGCAGATAGTCGGGAGTGATTACACTCTCGAACAGCATCGGCGCTGGATCGCCGGCAGGCCTGGGATGATCCTCGATGTCGGAGGCAAAACCGCTGACCCTGCCGTTGAGAGGGAGTACATTCACCATCGCAGCGTCCTGCACTCCGGGCAATGAACGGGCACGATCGAGAAGGGAAGTGTAGAAGGCCCCGCAACGCCCAGGTTCGCTGCAATACCCCTGGTTTGGAGTGATCCGGGCACTGAGCATCGACTGCGTTTCGAATCCGGGATTGACTCTGGACAATTGCCACAGACTCTTCGCGAGGAGACCGGCTGCGACGACCAGGACCACTGCCAACGCGAATTCCGCGGTCGCGAGCAGTCCTTGCAGCCGATGGCTCGAAACCTCGCCGGTATTCCGGCCGCCGCTTTTGATGGCCGTGCTCAGGTCGACCCTCGAAAGGTGAATGGCCGGTACGAGGCCAAAGACAAGTCCTGTGAAAAGGGCGGCCGCCGCCGCAAAGCCGAGCACGCGCCAGTCGATTTCAATCCCTGCCATTTGCGGCGTATCGGCCGGGAGGAGGGCCTTCAACAACGAAATGCCGTTTCCGGTCAACACCAGTCCCAGCGCCCCGCCGCAAAGCCCCAACAGGATGCTCTCGATCAGAAGTTGCCGGAAGATGCGCCAGCATCCCGCGCCGAGCGCCGCGCGCAGCGCGATCTCCCTCCACCGCGCTGCAGCCCGGGCCAGGAGGAGGTTCGCAACGTTGACGCACGCGATCAAGAGGATCAGAGCGGTCGCGCCCAGAAGAATGAGCAGTTTGACACGCACATCGCCCACGAGGTCATTCTGCAGCGGGATCACACTCGCCGCCTTCCACATGCTGTCAGGCATTTTCCACGGAAACATCGCCGCGATCCGGGGGAGCAGAAGGCGGGTTTCGGCGCGTGCCTGCTGGAACGTGACCCCGGGGCGGAGGCGGCCGATAATTGTCAGAGCGGAAACTCCCCAATAATCGCCGACCCGGCTCTGATCGAGGTTAAGCGGTGGGACGTGTACACCCGCCGTTCTTTGCTTCTTCGGCGGGGGAAAGTGGGTGTCCACGTTTTCCACGTTTTGCACCTTTTTGTGATTGGTGCCTTGGACGGACGCCGTCGGGCCGCGACGCCCACGCTGCTGTGAGCCGGAATCTGAAGCGTGAAGAACTGTTCAAATCTTGTCTGGTCAAAACGTTGCCGTCGTCAGTCCCCTATTCCGCCGCAAACTCCACGGCTCCAAACGGTGGGGACACTGGCGACCGTCCCTCCTTCTTTTTTGGCCGGAGGTGTTGCCTTTACGTCTAGTATAAGAGGCTATTGAATAATCTGGGGGGTTCGAGGAAATGGTGTTCCTGTCCGACGGGGAATTGACATGAAACTGCTTGTGAACTGTTTACTCGTATCCCTCGCTGTGTTGCTGTTGGATACGCAGGGGCCGCCGCCCGACCCCAGCATCGACTTGGTCGTCCTGAAGAGCAAGATTTTCCACAACACCCGCAGCCTGCGCGTGCTACTTCCTGCTGGCTACACAGAGCCGGTGAATCGCGAGCGCCATTATCCGGTCCTTTACTTCCACGATGGAATCGCGACGTTTTCGCCAAGGGCCATTAACATCAAAGCGATCATCGAGCCACTTATCCGGGCTGGCGCCCTACCGCCCATGATTGTCGTGGGAATCGATAATGGCGGCTCAACGCTGGAATCAAAGAATCCCGCCGCCGACCGGGCAAATGAGTTTCTGCCTTATCCCGACACTGGATTTCCCGGAATGACGTATGAGCCGGATCCTCCTCATCCCCAGGGTCAACTCTATCCTCTGTTTCTGAGCAAAGAGGTGATGCCGCTGATCAACCACACCTATCGGACCCGGACTGGTGCTTCTCACACGAGTCTTGGTGGATTCTCCTTTGGAGCAACTTGTGCCCTTTATTGCGCCATAAAAATGCCGAATGCATTTGGCCGACTCCTGCTTGAAAGCACGCCTCTTTGGATTGGGCCCGACAATCGGCTCTTGAAGGATTGCGAGTCGTGCAAGCATTGGCCGGCGATTATCAGTATAGGAGTCGGGAGTGAAGAAAGCCCTGACAAGACAATTGTAAACCAGGGCCGCGCCCTGCACGATCGCTTGGTAGCTGCGGTCAAGCAGAACGCGCCAAAATCGCGCATTGTCTTTGTTGTAGATGAAGGCGGAAAGCATGATGCCGCGTCTTGGGGGAAACGTTTACCAGAAGTCTTGAAAGTGCTTTACTCGGGCTGGGATGGAAAGGACGCTCAGCGTTTAAAGTAAGGCCAGGATTCCTGTCCTCGTAAAACTCGGGGGCGTCCACCCCGTTTCCTGGTAGGTGAGCAAGAAAACTGGATCCGGGAACACAGGTTGGCTATAAAATGCTGCTTAGCTGGGGCCGAAGCCCCGAAGTTAACAATTGGCTTTTATCGGAAGCTGGACAAGTGGACTGAAGCGGCGCAACCCGCGAAGGAACCGCCGCAAAAGGCAGCCAATTTTACCTATCCTTCCGCGCCGCGGAGGCGGCCAGGAGAGGAAAGAACTTCCCCAGTTTTATCGACAGGCTATCGTTCGCGTACGTCGAGGTGCGGTCGAATCTGAAGGCGCGATCACGAATCATTCAATTGAGCGACTGCACCGACGGCAGCTTGAAGACCGCGGAATCGCGTGTCATCTATCCCGTCCCTCGCCCCCACCTGTGATCCCTTGAGACCGTTTTTCTGTCATGGCAGGGACTGCTCGAGAGCTGCCAATTGCTCTCGTCCCAAAACAGTTCCTGGTTGCCTCTCGGTCCGCTCGGCGATACGCCAGCGTCACGGTGCGAGCGCCGGCAACCGACCGCAGCATCGCGGCATTAAGGACTGCGGGGATCACCCCAACGACCTTGATCTGCACAACAGCGTCGTCCGGAGTCGATTCGACGGCCGCCGCAACTCGAGCGTGGACTTCCGGTATCGCAATACCATCAAAGGAGATCGTCCTGGTGACCATGGGGCGCGCGGGAAGCGGCCGGAACTCGAAATTTTCGAGACCGGCTCGTGTCAAGTGCAGCACGACGAAGCCTTTTGTTTCCGGCTCCTCCGCGAAGGACGTCCGCTCGACCGACCCCGCATATATCGCCGGCGGGCGCCCGGGCAGTTGCAGTACCTGGTGGCGGTGAATGTGTCCACTCAGTACCACTGCCGCGTCCCTCGGCACGTCGGCGGCGCGGATCACATCGGCGCCGAGCCGGAATGTGAAGTTGCCCGGGCCGCACGTCGCTCCCTCGATGCATTGATGAAGACAAAGCACGCGGACATCTGCCCCGGATGCGTCGCGGCATGCATCGACATATATCTTCGAAAACCGATAGCGGATCTCGTTTTCATACGGGAACCCGATGAACGCGGCACGAACTCCGCGGGCCTCGAGCATAAAGCATCGCGGACGATCGAAGATGTGCAAGTGCGGGTGCAAGGCAAGCAACGGATAGGGTATGCGTGCCCGTTCGTGGTTTCCGGGAACGAGCACGACAGGCACTCCGGAAGACGCAATTCGCTTGAGCGGCTCGAGCGCCGCCTCTACAAGCCAGGCGGGAACGCGGCTTCGGTAAAACAGGTCGCCGCCGTGGACCACCACGTCCACTTCGCCGGCGCGCGCGGGTTCGAGGGCTCGCTCGAAGTTCCGAAAGAAGTCCTCCCCCCTGCGGCGCCGGACGACGCGGGGACGACTGGGCAGGTCGAAGCCGAGATGCGTGTCCGAAACGAATAAGACGCGCATGTCAAACCCACGAAAGCACGTGTACAAGCCGTGTTCCCGCCAGCGCCGGGGTGACGCCGAAGCGGACCGCCACCGGCGCGCCCCCCGCAACCAGGCGCTTGAGCTCGCTGCTCAATACCCGCAAACGGTCGAAGCGCTCCAGGTTGATAGCCTTACGACGCGCATCGACCGGGCGCGAATGGCCGGGCGGAACCGGAGGTGTCGCGCCGGAGTCGACGGAGGCCTTGAAGACGATCTCTCCATTTTCGATGACGATCAGCCTTGCGCCGGCAGCGCCTCTCTCGCTCCACAATACGGCTGCATCGGCCAGACGGGTCAGCCAGGTCGCACGATGCCGCGCGAGTGCCGCGCGCATCGCGACCCACTCCAATGAAACCTGTACGAGCTCCGGGGTCCACGAAGCAACGCCCCGGCCAGTACCATCAACCTCGTCCTCGGCTCCGTCGTGGTCCCGACGGCCTTCCCGCCAAAGGCGCGTGCCCAGCCGCAGCAGCCTGGCATGGGCGGCGAGGTCACTACGCGACATCTCGGCGTGTGCGGCACACAGTCGCGCATAGCCTGCTTTGAACGTATCTGCGTCCGGACCGCGACGGACGGGCCCGAGCGCGGCGCGGTCGACGCGGGCGAGTGCCGCGAATTGGTCGAGCACCTCAACCGATGGGAACGGTCCCAGTGGACACCGCGTCGATGGTCGCGCGCTGCGCGATCCGAGGTCCGCGGACGCGAACCAAAGCGTGCGATCCTTGATAGTGAACGCGATATTGTAGGGCGGCCGGTGCCGCTTGATTTCATCAGGTTCGAGGAGTGCGGCCTCAAGTGCGCTCGGCGTGAGTTCGTATGAGATACCGCGCGCTTGCGACAGCATCTCGAGCATCCGTTCGGCGATGCCGCCCTGCTTCCGGAAATAGCTGTTGACCCGATGATGGAGGGACGATGCCTTGCCGACGTAGAGGATGTCGCCGCTCGTCCGAAGCATGCGGTAAACACCGGGGGCATCGGGCAAGGACAGCCGCACGTCCCGCGGCATCGGCCAGACGCGGCGCGGATTCTTCGCCGAGGCGACGGGTGCAGCCAACCATTCCTGAAGCGCCGTCCACGTTGCAACTCCTTCTTCCTCAAGCAGGCACACCAACTCCCGCCAGATAAAGGCCGTGGCCTCCACGTGGTCTGCACTTCGGCGCAATTCACCGACCGCGCGGCCAAAATAGCCCGTGAGGGCACGCAGGCTGCAACGTGGCAAATCAGGTAAGAGCCGCCGTGCGATTTCATGGGTGCAAACGAGGTCGAACGGAGTCGCGCCGCCGGCCAGGGCACTGAGAAACGGCTGCTCAAATCGGGCGAAGTGGATGACGGTTGGCGCCGGCTGTTGCGCGAGTTTCGAGGCTGTGCCGGATAGTTCGCGCCAGGCAAGCCCAGCCTCGATGCCCTTGCGCACCATGCCGTCGGAGATGCCCGTAATGCGCACAACGGCTGGCGGAATGCGCTCTCTCTTCGGAAGCGCAATCAGGCATGCGCGCAGGTCTGTGATGGCCTTGCCTGCGCGCGCCCACCCGATCTCCAGGAGCTGCCCGCACGGAGCCGCCGCAGTGGCCTGGCAGTCGACCACCAGCACCTCGAGCTCAGAAAGCGGCACCGCGGGCGAAACCAACGCGGGGTTCCCGCCCGTATTTTCGACATACGGCAACCTCATAGCCGCGCTGTGCCTCTCGACGCTCCCCTGGGATTCATGAATGCTGTCCGACATTTCTGATTGTTGTCGGGACGGGTATCTCATGTGCGGGAAGACCTCATGGCCATGGGGCACCAGGTGCCCCACCGGTTGTTGACCAAACCAACGGCGATTGTAGCATCACACGCAGGAAATCGCAGAATGAACAGGAATAGCTTTGAGCCTGGGAGCGCCAAGTGTCAATTTTTAGGATTTCCAGATTTGTTTTGTCCTGAAACAGAGAACCAACGATACAGGTCGCGGTTTTGAACTGGCCAAGTCAGCCACTGACAAGATTGTAGGGCCCGGCACGTTGCCGATTCCAGGGAGGCACAGCAAATCGTATGTTTGCATCCTCATTGCCGACTGCATATCTTGCCAACGCTGACGGCACTATTATTAGGCGCGAGTGGCTGATACAAGGCGAGAAACTCGAAAAGGTTCTGGAGGATTTTTTTGCCAGGAAATAATCCCGATCGTTGTCGGGCAGCTGCTCCGGACCAACCGGCTTGCCGGACTGATGTTTCGTCGATCATTTAGGGAGACCGAGTGCCATAAACATTCAGCGGCGCACACATAAGCGCTGCACGACCCCGCCGTAAGAGTTGCGCCCGGCCCCTGCCCATGACAAAATGCACGCGTTTCTCCGTACTTCGATCCAGCAACCATCGAAAGGTGTGCTACGATGAAAACCAGTCGGGCTTTGTTGAGCAGCGCAGCTCTGATCGCTCTCTTACTTCTCCTCTCTTACAATCCGCTCCACGCGCAGGGATTCCAGGAGCCCACGGGGCATTCCGTCGGCAAAGTACGCGCTGTGGGGAACCTCATCTACATGACTCTGGACGAGGGCGCCTTCGGCAAGGAAACGCTGTTCGATCTGACGAAGCGCACGGTGAAGTTCACTCCCGACGGGGCGGGCTACCGCGTCGAGACCTTGCCGCTGAAGTGGGACGCCGATTTCGGTGCCGAACTGAGCGGCGCGCAGATCGCGCTGAAGAAGTTCACGTTCCCCTTCTCCGGCAAGAACTGGGATTCGCTGACGGTCGGCGTGAACGGATCGATCGCCTTCCCGACCACGACGGAAGCAGGCGCCGCCGGACGCGGCGGTGCAGGCGCGCAAGGTCGCGGAGGCGCGGGCGGGGCACAGGGCGGCGGTCGCGGCGGCATGGGCGGCGGCATCTCTGTTGGGGATCGCTTCGCGCAATTGCAGGACGTCGCGCGCACGCTGGTAAACACCCAGCCGGCCATCCTAGTTTTCTTCAGGCTGCGCTTCCAAGCCAAGCCGAATACGCCCAGCCGCTACGTGAAGGAACTGGACGATCGCGTTGTGATCACGTGGGATGTCACCGAGCCGTACGGCGGAATTCAGGATTGGAGCTGGGTCCCGACCGGCAACCGTTTCCAAGCGGTCCTCTATAAGGACGGGTCGGTTGAGATGTCGTACGAGACGCTCAACGCCAAGGACGCCAACGTCGGGCTGTACCCGATGGCAACGGGCGGCGCCGAGCAAGCGATCGCCACGCTGAACGGCAAGGAGAACCCGGCGGTCGCCGGTCACCTCAATATTCAGGACGTGAAGCTGTCGTCTGTCGGCGGCATGTTCCTGAAGGTTGCGCTCGACACGCGCGGCGCTCCGCTTCAGGCGGGCGATCCGGGCGCGGCAGGCGTTACTTATCGGGTGACGTTCACCCCGTCGAGCAAGGCTGCCGCCCCGGCAATTAAGAAAACCGCGAAGGCTGCGCCGGCCGTTCAACCGGTCGTCTGGGTGGTTCGCGCGGGCGGCATGGGACGGGGCGGCAACCGCGGCGGCGCTCCCACCGGCTACGCGGCTTCCGGGCCGGGCGTATCGCCGGCCGTAAAGGTTGAAGGAAACACCATTTCGATCCAGGGCATCCTGCCGGCGGAGCTGGCCAAGGCGGGCACGATCACCGTGGCGGCGGACGTCAGCACCCGCCCGGCCGCTCCTGCAGCGGCCCAGGGTGCCCAGCCCGCTTCGGCCGGCCAGCGCATCACGCCGACCACGGTGGACGAACTGGCGCCGCAAGCGGTGAAGTTGGCCGGGCTCCATAGCCCCGAAGTGGACCTCTCCTCGATCACCGCAAAGGAAGGCCCGTTCCCGATCGTCTACGAGTCGTTCCATTACGTTTCGAAGACTACGATGATGCGGGACCTGCCGTGCACAGTGATCCAGGGATTGGGCGACAACTTCGACTTCCTGGTTTACTACTCCGACTTCCGGATTGACGACCCGGAGGCGGGCACCTCCAGCAACGGTCCGCGCGGCGGCGATACCGGTCCTTATAGCGTCCAGGGCCTGCGCGACAGGAATGGTAACCCCGCGGCCTATTGCAGCCAGGGCCGTTTCCAATGGGAATGGATCCAGCCGGTATACTCCGGTTCAAACCAGATGCAGGAGCGTTCTCCCGAAGGCGTGATCGCACCGCGCGCGGGCGGGCCGATGACCGGCTACGACTACGCCATGTCGCAGGTCGCGCACGAGCTGGGCCACCGCTGGAGCGCCTTTGTGCGCGCCAAGGTCGGCAATGACCTGATCGAACTCGGGCCGACGCACTGGCAGCGCGGCTTGCAGGCGCCCGTCGCCTTCCCCTACAAACGCACGGTGGAAGCTTCGCTGATGGGCGGCGGTGTCTGGCAGGACAACTTTGACGGCACGTTCACCCAGCTTGACGACGACTACTATGTCCCGGCCACCGGCTGGTCGTACCTCGAGCTTTACCTGATGGGCTTGGCCACGCCGGCGGAAGTGCCCGACTTCTTTCTCCTGCGGAACCTGGTGCCCGCCGGACGCGATGCGAACGGCCCCCCGATCTTCAAGGCCGACCGGACCAAGATCACGGTGAACGATGTGATCGCAGCCGAGGGACTTCGCACACCGACGCCCGATAAGTCGCAGCGGAAGTTCAACACCGGCATTGTGCTGATCGCCGCGCCGGGCGCAAAGTCTCCGAAGCCCGACACCATCAAGCGCGCGAACGAAATCGCCGCAAAGTGGATCGAGCATTTCTCGATCACCACCGGACGCCGCGCCAGCATGACGGTGAGCCCCTCTGGGCCCGCCAAACCGGCTGGCAAGGCCGCCCCAGCCGCCGCGAAGCCCGCGGCCGCGAAGAAGGCCGCCAAGAACGGCAACTAGAGACGGTGTCGGATTGAATAACCTGTGACTAAGGGGTGTCGTCGTGGGCGCCGGCCGCCGGACGGCGCCTCCGGGCATTTATCTCAAGTGGGCACCGGCTGCCAGACGGTGCCCACTTATTGGGCCCCGGAAAGTGTTAGTCACAGGCTAGCCGCAGCGCGCTGCCCCCGGAAAGGATTCGTGGAGCAAAGAGCCCTGAAGGGCAACAGAAAATGATTGCATTCAAGGCCTTTCGCCCCTGCCTTGGCTCATTGATATGAAAACTCGTACTAGGGCCATGGACTAATTACACGCACGGGAGGTGCTATTTTGTTCGGAAGGCGCAAGAGTAATTCAGGATTGGAACTACCGCCCATAGCTACGACAGATCAAAGGGCTGTCGAAATACTGCGCGTTTGGGCCGTTCCCGGAGCCCCTCAGCAACTAACCATGCGGACATGTTGGAGGGACCCTGGAGCATGGGGACTTCTTCTTGCAGATGTGGCGCGGCATGCTGCGCAAGCGTATCAGCGTGAGGGGCAGAACCCAGATGATGTGCTTGGACGCATTCGCCAAATGTTCGATGCAGAATGGGTATCGCCGACGAGCGCTGCAGAAAATTTATCAGATAAGAATTAGACGCAAATTAAGGCTTGGCGTCTAACTAGTCGCACCAGCGGCCGGCGCAAAGAGCACGCCGCCGCTGGGCTCAGACATTATAGCTATTGTGCAACTGCCATTGCGGCGGACGAAGAGCCTGCAGTCCAGGAAGAGCATCGCGATGTTTCCGCGGTTGGCAACGTCGTTGCCGGCCTGCTCCAGCTCGACCACCTTCTGCTGGCCCTCGTTTTCCACACGGGCCCGGTGAGCCCCGAGCCCGTCATCGAGCAGCGCGGGCCCTACTTCACCTCGGCAACTCCCGGAAAGAGGTAGGGCACAACCTTGTAGGTCGTGTACATGCACCGATCGTTGTGGCCGCACTCCGGCACGATGAAGATCGCGTGCTTCGCGCCGGGCACCTCGTTCAGGTACTTCACATGCGCTTCGCCGCGCGCGGCGGGTCGGTCCCTGCGCCATCGCGTTCGGCGAACTGTCAAAGCCTCCAAGCGGCAGCGTGTCGACCTGCCCCAACAGAAACGTCGTCGGGCGCTCAATAAGCTGCTTCTTCAACTGTTTTCCAAATATCTGCAATCGCGTATCCCAGAAGTTGCCGAATCCCAAGATTCTAAATGAATCCGATTGGGATAGCGTTCACTGCGAGTCCGTGGGTCGGCGAGAAGTGCCTCTGCCAGCGGTTCCCATGTGTTGGCTGAAGAAGAAGAACATCGTCTTCCATTGACTCGGATACCCTCTCGGGGTATGCTCGCCGGCAACGTGGGATTTGCTCTATACAGAACTCAAACGCGCCCTGGAGTCGCACCCTTTGTCTCCAAACATACGATTCTGGCTGACCGTTGTGCTGTGGCTCGGGCGTCACTACGACCGGGCGACGGAGCGTCCATGGATGACCTTGCCCTCATGAGAGAAGCGCTCCTTGAAGCGCAGGCGGCTTATGACCGCGGTGAATGTCCAGTGGGTGCGGTTCTGATCCAAGATGGCAGAATAGTCGCACGCGCGGGAAATCGAGAATCCGAGCTACACGATCCTACGGCCCACGCCGAGGTCTTGGTTCTCAGAGAGGCGGGGCGCCTGCTCGGGCAGCACACCTTCCCCGATTGCACCGTGTATACGACGCTTTGGCCCTGCCCCATGTGCGAAAACGCGATGCTCCGTGCGAAGATCCGCAGCGTTGTCTGCGGCGCGCGCTCCTTCAAGTACATCTATGAGGTTACGTTTAATCCAGCCAACCTGCCGAAGGTTGGACCCATAATGGACCAGGACTGCAGAGGCATCTTCTTGCGATGGATCAAGAGAAGAGGCTTGAACGTCATCCTCGAACATGAGGGCCTCTAACCACGCGCTGCACCCGACGGCCCGGAAGTATTGTAGGTCAAAGAGTAGGGAGCCGTGACCACGCGTCAACACAAGGTTCACACTCAACTCGGCCAAGCCGCAGTCCAGATCTTTGCCGCCAATGATCGCATGAACCAGATTCTTATCGAACATCTCGACCCTACGGCCTGGAGAGCCAAACCGCCCGGCAAGGCCCGCACCATTGCGGCGATCTTCACGCACATTCACAATGTCCGCTCCAAGTGGGTCAGGCTTACAGCTCCGCACTTGAAGGTTCCACGACTGCTCAACCGCGCGCACTGCACGCCGCAGCAGGCCCGTGCGGGATTGGCCGAGAGCGCCGCTCGCTGCGCGGAGATGCTCGCTGAAGCGCTCGGCGGTTGTGGGGGCCGCGTCGAGAAGTTTCGCAGAGACGGATGGGCTTCGCCTTGGCCGGTTGGCCTGGAAATGCTGTGCTACATGCTTTCTCACGAAGCCCACCATCGCGGGCAGGTGTGTATGCTCGCGCATCAGCTCGGATTCCCGTTGCCGAACGAGGTGGCGTACGGGATCTGGAATTGGGAAAAGCTGTGGAAAGAGTGCGGGTCGCCTGGCGGCCCCGGCTATGATTCTTAAGGAATCGCTCAAGGGCACAGGCCGCCCGGCGATGGGCTGCGATGGTGGAGACATCGAGCCCCAGCCGTTGGGGTTGATGTAGAAGCTCCGGGCGGCGGCAGCGGTCAGAAGCGGGCGCCCGGATCCCGCGTGTGGGAGGGCGCTGCCGGAACGTGGCCCGAGCCATCGCCACACACCGCTTCGGATTGTGGAATGTACGAGTGATCCGTTTACCAACCGCTACCCGCTCCGATTGAACCCGGCAGCAGATCAAAACATCTAAACCATGAAATCAAAGGATATAATTGCGGAACGGTTTGCGGTCTTTTTTCAACCGCCTTGGAAGCCGTCTTGGCACTAATCTCGAAAGGAAATGACAGGATGAACGAATCCTATTTGCCTCGTGCCACTAATCCCGGCGGGAAGTCATTTATCTTCCAATGCCTCGTAGGCTGTCTTCTCATTCTCGCTATCCCCTCCGTTCCCAGAATCAAGGCGCAAAGCAATGCGAAGCCTGGTTGGATTGATGGATACTGGCAACTGACTGCTGAATTCCCCGATTACGACCTCGACACATCAGTGCGTTTCAAAACTGCGGCGGACGCTCAGGCAGTGGAAGGGGTAGTCCTTGGGCCGACAGCAGGACGCGCTGGCAGTTTCGTCGGCACCATTTTGGGCAATCATCTGTCTAGGAAGAACCATACAGTTGTTGTCAGTAACTGATGGGAGAGAGAATGAGCAAACCGACCGATTTGGTCCAAGGCACGCTGGACCTTTTGATTCTCAAGACGATCGCCCTTGAACCGATGCACGGCTGGGGGATCGCCCAACGCATCCGGCAGGTATCAAGAGACGTGCTTCAGGTGAATCAGGGAGCGCTTTACCCCGCTCTGCATCGACTCGAACAAAGCGGATGGATCAGAGCCAGGTGGGGGGAGTCCGACAATAACCGCCGGGCCAAGTTTTATTCGATGACGCCGTCCGGGCGGAGGTATCTGGAGCGGGAGCGAGCCAACTGGCAGAGGCTTTCTGCAGCCATTGGTCTTGTCCTGGAAACCATGTGAGGTGGGATCAACATGATGCGATGGTTATACAAGTTGCCGCTTCGATTCCGTTCGCTGTTTCGCAGGAATTGCGTCGAGCAGGAGTTGACCGACGAACTCCGCTTCCATCTCGAAAAGCAGATTGAGGCACACGTCTCACAGGGGATGCCTCCCGAGGATGCTCGCCGCACGGCCCTGCGCGAACTGGGTGGGATCGAGCAGCACAAGGAGGAATGCCGCGACATGCGACGCATGAATCTCATTGTGGACCTGATGCGGGATCTCCGGTTCGCCGGACGCTTGCTGCGCCGAAATCCGAGCTTTACGTCCGTGGCAGTGCTCGCACTCGCGCTCGGTATCGGCGCCAACACGGCGATTTTCAGCGTCGTAAATGCTGTCATGCTCCAGCGCATGCCGTATGAAGATCCTGATCACCTGGTAATGGTGTGGGAGCAGAGCCCGCAGACGGGTAAAACCAACGTCGTTAATCCAGTAAACTTTCTGGATTGGCAGGCGCGGAATCATTCCTTCGAGCGTATTGCCGCTCTTGTGGAAACAGGAGCGAGCCTTGCGGACGAAGGCGAGCCGGAGCAGGTGAACAGGCTCATTGTTTCCGACGGCTTTTTTCAAATTCTCGGCGTCAAGCCGATCCTCGGTCGCTGGTTCACACGGTCGGAGGACACCCCTGGCAACGACAATGTTGCCATACTGGGCGAGGGCCTGTGGCGGCGCCGTTACGCCGCCGATCCGAACGTTTTCGGGCGCCGAATTAGGATCAATAACCGCAACACCACGATTGTCGGCGTCATGCCCGCTGACTTTCGTTTTCCGTTCACGAAAGCCGATCTGTGGCAGCCAATGGCTCTCGATCGAGCCACCCTGCTATCACTGGGGCTCGGCCGATACCTGCTTACCGTCGCGCGACTTCGCGACGGCGTCACCGTGGCCGGCGCCCAGGCTGACATGGACATGCTTATGCCGCAGCTCCGGAGGGAGCGCCCGGACTTCAACAGCAAGTGGGAGATCAGAGTGGTCAGCCTGCGGGAACAAGTGATCGGCGACGTGCGCACGCCGCTCCTGGTCCTGTTCGGCGCGGTCGGACTCGTGTTGTTGATCGCCTGCGCCAATGTCGCAAATCTCATGTTGATGCGTGCCGCAGGGCGTGGACGCGAGATTGCCGTGCGGGCGGCCATGGGCGCGGGCGTGCTGCGCATTGCGCGGCAGCTGCTGGTCGAAAGCACACTCATTGCCGCGATCGGCGGAACACTCGGGCTGCTGATCGGCATCTGGTCGATGAACGCGCTCGTTGCCGCGCTCCCCGATACCATCACTTACGTGAACCTGAAGACGATTCGAATCGACACGACGGTGTTCTTGTTCACGACGGCCTTGTCGCTCGCCACAGGTATACTGTTCGGTCTCGCTCCCGCTTTCAAAGCGGCGCGTACCGACGTGCAGGATGCGCTCAGGAACGCCGGATGCCGGGTCACGGTTGGGCGCAGTTTCGGTCGCAACGCGCTCGTCGTCGTTGAAGTGGCGCTTACGATGATGATGCTGGTCTGCGCTGGACTGCTGATCCGCAGCTTCGCCTGCCTGACGAGCGTCAACCCGGGTTTCGACGCGCCGCATGTGTTGTCCATGCAGCTTTCCGAGCAAGGACGTTTCCGCACCGCTCAGGAATTCCTCAACTTCAATTCCCGCATGCTGGAGTGCGTGCGCGCGGTGCCCGGTGTCCAGGCTGCCGGCACGAGCCATTTTCTCCCATTGGGCCGCAGCATTCCTGGCACGGGTTTCTGGCGCGCAGATCATCCCCGGCCCAGGCACGGCGAGGAGCCCATGACCGAAGTGCTCTGCGTGATGCCCGGCTACTTCGCAGCCATGACCATTCCGTTGCAGAGCGGACGCGTATTCACTGAGCGGGACCGCAAGGGGGCGCCGCTCGCGGTAGTCATCAACCGCACACTCGCGCACGAGTTCTATCGGGGGGAGGACCCGATAGGCAAGCGACTTTACATCCAATGGGATTATCCCAACGACACCTACGAGATCGTCGGCATCGTAGGCGATGTCCACCAGAACTCGATGGACAAGGATCCCAAGCCCGGCGTTTTTCTCTCGACTCTGCAGCACCCCACAAGCCCAGTCTACCTCGTGATTCGAAGCAGCGGAGATCCGACAATTTTGGCCAGGACGATTCAGGCCGAGATTCATGCGCTCGACCGCGACATACCGATCTCGGATGTGAAGACGATGGAAGACTACGTGTCCGAGTCTGTGGCAGCGCCGCGCTTCAATACGATTCTGCTCGGTGGGTTCGCCGCGCTGGCGCTCGTGCTGGCTGCGGTGGGGATCTTCGGCGTAGTCTCGTATTCGGTGGCGCAGCGGACCCGGGAAATGGGCATACGGCGCGCGCTGGGGGCCGACACGGAGAGCGTCATGGGCTTGGTGCTGGCGCAGGGCATGCGCCTTGCCTTGGCCGGCTTGGCAATCGGCTTGGCGGGCGCCTATGGCCTGACACGTCTGATGGGAACCCTGCTGTTCGGCATTACGCCGACGGATCCAGCGACCCTGGCCGGTGTCGCAGGGTTGCTGATGGTTGTCGCTTTTGTGGCCAGTTATCTTCCTGCGCGCCGCGCGGCCAAAGTCGATCCGATGGTCGCGTTGCGCTGCGAATAGGAGGCGAGAAAAAACAGACAGAATTGTAGGATTAACAGGATACAGTCTGCTGATGTTGAAATAAGCGGCCCTGAACAGTTACCCCACCATGCGTCGGCCAAGTAGACGCGCGCTACCCGTAGATATAAATTCCGCGAAGCGGGCCATAAGTCCCGACCTGGGAAATGTTATTTTGCCGGCATCAGCCGCGTTTCTAATCGAGGCCCGCGCTATGGGCTCCACTCGTCTACCATCCCGGGTCCTCAGGTTCGTACTTGAGAGATCATGACAACTTACCGGTCTATCTGATTCACAGCGGTGCGCCGGTCCGGCAGGATTCTACGCCCGTCTGCGGTCATTTGACCGGAATGGACGGATTCTTGCGCGCGGCGGTGGTCTTTTCAATAAAAGTGTGTTCTGCAACACAATGCGTGCGTTCTGGATGGCCCAGTCAATATCTTTGTCTGCGGCGCCTGCCTTCCGCCATGTCTCGCGCCCGGACTCCATGTGGCTCAGCACCTCTTTGCAGGCAAACACCGCTTGGCGCGCTTCTACCTGCTTTTGGGGCTGAGCGGAGGCGGGTCCCGCTACGTACTTGCTGCGCAAGCTCTGCTTGCCGGAATGCGCGACCTCTTTGTCCAACGCGACCTGGTAGCCGGCGCCGGATGCAAACAGCCCCTTCAACGCACCGGATTCAAAATCGAAATCGAATAGTTCTGAATTGGCGTAGCGCACGCCGTCGATTTCAACCTGTAACGAGTCGAACCAGGCAGTGCCGTCTCCAGGATGCAGTACACCGAAATTGATGTTCTTGACGTCGGCAGGCACCAGCATGGAAATCTCGTAGAGCGTCCAGGGTGTAGTACCACGCGGGCCGCGTTCGGACATGTTGTCGAGCTTCAGCGGTCCGCTCGCGCCGTCGATACGCCACCAGAGTCCCGCATAGCCGCGAGTGATGCCTTCCGTCTTGATGTAGCCGCTGAATCGCACTTGCTTGCCAGCCACGGCGGCTATGGGGGAAAAACCCGCAGCCAGCCCGAAACTGGGCCCGCTCTGCGATGACGCCGAAGCCGCCTTGGCGTCGTCCCACACCCGTCGCACAATGTCAGCATAGCCCGGCTCATACTTGGTGATGAAATCCGATGCAATCACCATGGCGACATCGGGTGTCTGCATGTCAAATCCGGTAAACTCGACTTTACCCTTGCCCGATTTGTTGAAGTCACGCATCCACAGGATCATATCCAGCACTTCCGCGGTGTTCCACGTCCAGAAGTACATGCCCTTGAGCAACGCTGCCGGATCACCTTTGCCGGTCAGCACGAATTCGTTAAGGCGGTAGGCTTCCGGCATATTGGCCTCAATCGAAAAGATGTCGAAGCCCATCCTCGTAACGAGAAACTCCAGCATGCGATGCTTGAGTTGGAAAAACTCGCGCGTCCCATGGGTTGCCTCTCCCAGGGAGACAATTCGAGCGTTTCCTATAACCTTTTTGAGCGGCTGCATGTCGGCAAACCCGTGGCGCGCCTCGGTGGTTTGAAGTCGGATGGCATGCGTGCGCGACCAATCGACGGTCGCCTGGTTTGCCGATTGCCCCTGCATACCTGACAATGTGGACAGGGAAAGAAGAGCAATGCATGCGGCCGAAAAAGCAATGATCTTTTTCATGAGTGCCTCATCTTCATTTCCGGTGGCAGGTCGACTCTTGAATTCCTCTGTCTGTGGGAGGAGATCGCGCGAGGAGAAACGCGGGGCGCTCGCAAGATCCACGCCCAGGCGCTTCAGCCCAGCCTCGCCCTCCGGGGTTGGGATGTTGGTAAGGTGTACTTCGCATCCCGAAAAGTTTCGCAGCTTCTCCATTGTCATCTGAGCGGTGGAAATCGCAGCCAAACCAACGCTGAGCGCGATCAGCGGCGGAGCGGATAGGGAGGACGAGCCGCGTTTCCGATCGAAGTCCACGCCAAGGCGTCCGTTCGTCTGCCCTCCTCACGGGCCCTCAGGTTCGCACTTGAGCAACCATGTCGACTTTCCGGCCTCTCTAATTCACAGCTGTGAGCTGCTCTGACAGGATTTTACACCCAGAAAGGGATGGCGGGGCAGACAAATCCCTCGCCCGGCCATTGACCTTGCTGCCGTTCTATGATCAATGCCTAAGGATTTTGACCGTCGCCAGATCGCTATTGTCCTGAAGTCCTGTTATGGGAGATGCCGCCACGGAAACACCACGCTACCACCCTGATCTCCTCGAACGTCTCAGGGGAGTAACCTGGAAATATCCGGTACGCTGGGCTCTGACAAGGCCAACTTGAATATGCCCAAGGTCCTACGATGAAGATTTTGCCCTCTTTTGGCAACCACGTGGCACCGGACGGTATGCATTTGATGATTCAGGTGCTGCTGGTCGCTGCGTTGATCACGGGTGTGGCCGGGCTCGGTCAGATCAAGCTCGCTCAACGAAGGAGTCTTTAGACTCCACGGCCGAGAATTTCTGGGACTGCCCATCTGCCGATAACTGAACTGTGCTTCATCGTACTCAATAGGAGCGGAACCGGTGCATAAATGAACTTGTCCTGGTAGCAGACTATACGACAATTGACTGCCGCTTCTTCCAGGTTTCAGTTACAGCGGGCATGCAGCCCGATTGATTAGGATCGCTTGACGTGATCTGGATATTGTAATATTCTGAAGGAAATAACGAAGGGCGCGTATCGCACTCGATGGGAGGACGGCTGAGTTGATCAGTGCTTCATCTGTATGCAGAATTGCCGGAACTGTCTGTCTGTCATTTGCCGCGGTTTCTGCTACTGATACACTGCGAGCAGGACAAGAAGCGCAGGAGCTTGCGACTGGTGGAAGGGCAGCACCTGAGCAAATCGAAGAGCTAGACCTCGGAGTAATTCAGAAGCCTGCATCAACGCCAACATGCCCCGATCCGGTCGCACTTGAGAGGTTTAAGTATTTTATCGCCTATGAAAGGATGGGACAAGAGGATCCGTGGAGAGGATTGCAACAGATCCATCTAAACGTTTGGCAACAAGGACGACTAACTGGTTTCTATATGCTGGAGGAGGTGCCAGGGGCTGTGTCTACAATGCGGATATCATATTTATTCAGTGAAGATGGCCCGATAGGTGGTGGCTCGTGCCCGGCTGAACTTGACTGGCAAAAATGCGTCGTAAAATACACGTATGACAACTATCGCCGCGGTTTACCCATTAGGAGATGCACTACGACCATTGATCTGCGCACCATACCACTCTGGGAGCCGTCACCCGACAATGAAGAGAAGCGGCGCGTTGCGGCAGGACTCCGCAAAGAGATCGAGACCAAATGGCACGGAGTTCAGGAAATCGTGGTCCGTGACTTCAATCTAAAGGACAACGGCATCACGATATACATGAAAACGCGAGACGGAGACTTCTTCCAGGGCTGTGAATTCCATGTAACGGATAAAGTGCATTGTGATTCTTGGCACTCGTTCGGCATGATCTCGCTCCCAGACCTCAAGAAATGGATTTTCGAGAGGCCCTACCGTTTGAAGTAGCGGCGACGACACATTGCTGATCGCTTTCAGAATCCGGAAAGCTTTGACGCACGTCCCTAGCCGATGTAGAAAGGCAATCATCCCAACTCCCGAGCGGCGTTCTGCGAATTTCAGAGAGACCGGGACAACCGGCATTCCGGACGAAATACAGCGTTCTGGGAAGTTGATATTTGGCCAGTCAACAGGTCAAACATCGGCATTCCGGGCGGTTAACGGCGAAACCGGACAAGTCGCCCCCGGGGATTTGCTGGTTACGACATTAACGATTCAGGACCCAGGGAACATTCACTTGAAATTCCAGTCGGAATGACGGTTCAGGGAAGCCCTGACTCGGCGTAAAGGGTCCGGGGCGAACAACTGGTATCAATTCAAAATCAGCCGTAATCTCGGTCGATTGGTTTTCATCCCTGATGATGCGCCCAACCACGTCAAACCACCCACCGTACTCGTGACGGCCCGTTGCAACCTTTCCGATAGAATAGAGTTCGCATTCGCGGGCAACATCGATGCCGAGTGTATGAAAGAGCCGGATGATCTCGTCTGGGTAAACCAGTCCCAGGTTTCGTGCCGCGATGAAATTCTGGCACTCTAAACATCCGCATTGTTCGGCAGCACCAATAGGGGCCTTTGAATATTCGGAGCGGGTCGCATCAAAGTCAAACTTAACTGTCCAACCCCTGAAAGTAAGCTCGTCCAAGAACGCCTCCACTGTGCATCAGAGTTCAAGCGGTGCACATAATCTGGCATTATCTTCATCATGTGAGGCGATTACAATCCGCATTCAAGGCAGCCAGCAGGCGAAGCGCGAAGGCAATTGATGCGGTAGGGTAGGGCCATCCCTATAGAATCCGCCAGAACAGCTTATGTCGACTCTGCGCGTTGCTCCGACATAGGCTCAGATCGCACAGTTGCGAAAAGTACACCCATCTCATTGCGGTTGTATCCGAATGTGCACTCATTTGCGCTAAAGTTCCAGTTTGCTTTGGTAGCTCAGCTTCGCAAGATCGAACTTTGCCTGGATCCTCTTGCCCTTGATGCGAGTCTCGAAACGGAGTTCCTTGTCCTCCTTGACAATGGATGGGGTGCCGTCCCGTGTCGTGCGAGGGAAGAAGAACTTGGCGCCCAGACCATCCTTGCCCGGGGGCAGGTAATGATCAAGAGCAATGTGTTTTCCGGTCCTGGTCGACAAAAAGGTTACCGACAAGAAGTCAGATTGCTGGATGCCCTCGAGGGGATCCGAGACGGTCACGCCCGACCAACTGATTCTTGGTGGAGCAGACAAAAAAGACGGTGAAAACGTGATGGAAACCACAATGTGTTCGGGATCCCCTTTAACCATTATATCGTTTGGATTGGATTTTGCAAAATGCTTCAGTGCTTCCCGGCCATTCTTAGTCGCGTCATTGGCGAAGTTCTTAACGTCAATCCCCCATCCAGCCTGTGCCCCCTGGAAGAAAACTTGGCGCAGGTAGGCGTCTCTGATTGGCTTGGCGGTCACCAAACGGAGCACTGAATAAAACGGAACGAGATAGTTGTTGTAGGCGGATGGCGAATAGTCGTGCTCCGCCGGTGCGCGAGAGCTCACCGCCGGCGCGCTGAAGCTCGTTGACGAAACACAAATCCAAGGTGATTTGTACAGAATCTTCATAACATCCTGCCAATTCCATGAGTCGAATGGCTTCTCCCTCCAGTCATCTGCCATCAACGCCGCAGTCAGCAGAAACGCAGTCAGGATGGGGACGCCCCGCTTTGCGAACATCGTCGCCGGCTTCGCGACTACAATCGCACCTGGTCCCTTCATGAGATCCGCCCTTTGTTGGATTGAATCACTGAGTTTCCAGCGGAATTCCAATATCCAAAAACATTATAAGCCTGTCGTGTCAAAGAGATGCCAAAAGTATCCCAAAGGATCAGAACATTTTTGTGAATAATTTCCCTGTGCTGCTGTCTTTGCCGGCTACGAGGTCGTTATACGGAAATTGGCTTGGGCTCTGCCCCCGCTGTGTTCCGCATTGAGATCCGGGGACAAACTGGAATAGAGTACGGGGATGTCCCGGGATTTACTGAGGTTTGCCGACGAACGGGTGACGTATTTCCCTGGTTTTCCAATCTCACAGTTCTCTCAAGGCTATCAGGGGGCCCACACGAGCTGCGCGCCGGAGTGGGAGATAGCAGGCGAGCAGGACGGTTCCGCCGAGGGCCACGGGTACCGTGACAAGGCAGACGGGATCAAGGGCTGGAATCGCAACGACGTAATTGGATATCGGGCGGACGGCCGCAAGCGCCGGCAGCAGCCCCAGGACCGATCCTATCCATGCGGCTCTGATTCCATTGGTATTTCACGCAGCATCTGCGAGATGTCTCCGTTAACCTGAATTATTCATGAAGCAGAACCGTACGCCCGTGAAAAGCAACAAAATTGGACGCGGATTGACGCAGGCAGGATCTCCTGCACGCCGACCGAGACCGAACGGTCGGCGGCGGTCGGCGTTTTTCCGCGTCCAAAACTGCATCCTGGTCGCACATTCATGAATAATCCGGGTTAAAGAGATGAAGCGCGAAATGAACAAGTGATAGGAACGGACGAATGTATATCCCGGTTTGTCCCCGGTTCGCCCGGGAGAAGCTGAAGGTCCAGGCATCTGCAGAACAGGTCGTTCGTCAGGCGACAACCAATGCCGTTGCATGCTAGAATGATTAATAGGAATTTCAGGCGGAATCGAGCGTTTTTCTACAATTCGATGGCGGCGGTTTTTCCGTATTTGCCGCGAGGAGAAGGCAATGGGGAAGATCAACTACGGACGTGTAGTGCTCGGAGGGCTGGTTGCCGGAGTGATTATCAATATCGGTGAGTTCATCCTCAACGAGCAGATTCTAAAGACAGACTGGGCAGATGCAATGAAGGCGCTAAATAAGCCGGTGATGAGTGGGAGCGCGATCCCGATCCTGGTCGTGTTATGCATGTTTCTGGGAATCTTTCTGACTTGGGTGTACGCAGCCATCCGTCCCCGCTTTTCAGCAGGGCCCAAGACCGCCATCTGTGCAGGGCTGGTGGTATGGACTCTCGCCTATGCGTGGCCGTCGCTTTCCGGGATGGTCATGGAAATGTTTCCTGCCAAGCTGTTTGTGATCAGCATGATTTGGGGATTGTTCGAAGCCCCGATCGCGGCACTTGCGGGTGCCTCGCTTTATAAGGAGACCTAGCAGCCCGAAAAGATTTCTGCCGGCTTGAAGCCGCATTCTATCGCCGCGAGGCTTTAACGCCGTTCGTCATGGGTCCAGGACGCACCCGGGCGATTTGACATCTGGATCCGATGAGTACTTCTCCAGCGCAGGGCGCGAACAGGCATGGCCGCCAGTGCCGCCAGGAGAGAGCAACAACATTTCCATGGTGACCGGCAAAGCGAATACCGTGAGAGAATATTTGGCGCAATTGCTGCCGGAGTGGTGCAGGCGATTAAGGCGGTGCGCGCAACGATCCTCAAGCATCTCCCGATGGGATATGGGGAGTGCATTCAGTACGGGATGATATCTTATGCCGTCCCCGAGCTTGTCAGGCGCATCTATGGCGAGTGCGGGGTGGGTGATATTGGAGGTCTGCGAGTTCAGCGAGGTCATAAAGGAGAGAATTCGACCGGACGCCCGTTTCCCGGGCGCGCCCTGAAGGTTCCGTCAGGCTGACCGTGTCCCCGACAAGTGGCAGGCCAGGAGTTGTGAGGTGTCCCCGAGTGAGCGGTGCAACTGGGTGCTTGCGAGCGCTCCGTTCCCCCACAGGTCCAACCAGCCGAGTTGCCGGTTGCCGACAGCCAGAGCCACGGGCGCTCCCGCAGCCGGGATTGGATAGGGTCGGTCGTCCTCCTCAGCTCCGCGCTACAGCAGGTTTCCCTTCACCGACGAAGATCCCGCTGAAATCCTCCCGCGGCGGGAACCTTTTCTCATGAAACGGCATATACTGTAGATATGCCGAATCATTCCTGCATGACAAAAGCGGCAAACGAATCTCACCGCTGGAGATGGATATGCCGGATTCCTCCTTGGAGGCTCCTTTACCATGGCCAATGATGTTCGCTACGCCCTAAGAATGCTGCGCCGATCCCCATCCTTTACTTCAATTGCCATCCTGGTACTGAGCTTGGGAATCGGTGCCAACGCCGCGATGTTCAGCGTAATCCACGCGGTGCTGTTGCAGTCGCTCCCTTATGAAAAGCCGGACAAGCTCGTGATCCTATGGATGCGTTTCACGGGTATTGGCATACCGAAGGATCAGAACTGGGTTTCTGCCCCTGAATTTATGGATCTGCGAACGACTTCGAAAGCATTCTCTGAAATCGCTGCCATTGACGGAAACAGCTACAACATCAGAGTTTCGGAAAAACCGGAACGAATCGAAGGCGCCGCCGTCTCGGCGAGCTTCTTCCGGCTGCTGGGCGTTCAACCGTTAGTCGGACGGTCGTTCCGGCCGGAAGAAGAGACCGTAGGACGGAATGGCGTGATCATCATCAGCTATGGCCTGTGGCAACGCCGTTTCGGATCGGATCCGAATATTGCGGGTCGGCCGCTCAACATTAACGGCGGGAGCTTTCAGATCATAGGGGTCATGCCCAAGGGCTTCGGCTATCCTGAGGAAGCGGAGATATGGACCCCGCTCGCATTCGCGGCGGATGATCTGGCGCCATCCCGTCGGGGCAATCATGGTCTGCTGGCGATTGCCCGGATCCGCGACGACATTTCATTCGCTGCTGCCCAGGCCGACATGGAAGGAGTTTCGCAGCGGATCATCGAGGGGGTGCCCGACTATCCATACAAGAATTTTGGTTTTCGGGTGATCATGACACCTCTGCTGGAGGACATCATCGGAGATCTCCGGCCGGCGCTGTTGATCCTGATGGGGTCGGTTGTTTTTGTGCTTCTGATCGCATGTTCCAATGTGGCCAACCTGCTGCTCGCAAGAGCATCGAGTCGCGAACGCGAACTCGCAGTCCGCAATGCGCTCGGAGCAAGCCGCTTTCGCCTCGTCCGCCAATTGCTGACCGAAAGCCTGGTGTTGTCAATGGCCGGGGCGCTGGTTGGGATGGCACTGGCGAAATGGGTATTGATGGCGCTCATTCGAGTTGCAGAGAGTTCTATGCCACGGATCACCCAGGCAGAGCTCAACTGGCCCGTGCTGGGCTTCACGGCCGCCATTGCGGTCCTCACCGGCATGGTGTTTGGTTTGTGGCCGGCGCTCCGCTCCTCTGCAGAATTCAATCCCGAATCACTTAAGGAAGCGGGGCGTCCGGTGACGTCGGGGACGGCTCGGCGGCGGTTGCGCGACGCCCTTGTCGTGGCCGAGGTGGCCATGTCGCTTGCGCTGCTCGCGGGCGCCGGCCTTCTGATCCGCAGTTTCCTGCGATTGCAGGCAGTCGATCCGGGATTTCGGCCGCACAATGTGCTGACCATGCGGATTGCGCTTCCCGATTCGAGGTACGGCGACCCCGGCAAGGTTCGCGTGTTTTATCGCGAGCTGAACCGTCGGCTTGCAGCGCTGCCGGGCGTGGAAGCGGCAGGTGCAATCGGATTGCTTCCGCTGAGCGGCCAGAACAGCTCGGGAACGGTTACGGTCGACACACAAACCGTCCCTGCGGAAAACCGGACGCCGGAAGCGGACCGAAGGCCTGTGACGGCTGGGCTGTTTCAGGCCCTGGGAATCGAACTGCTGCGCGGTCGTTATTTTGATGAGCAGGATTCCGAAAATGCTGCTCCAGTGGCCATAGTAGACGAGACGATGGCACGGACTTTCTGGCCGAATGAGGATCCGATCGGGAAACGGATCAAACGGGGCGGCGCGCAATCGACGGCACGCTGGATGACCGTAGTGGGGGTTGTGCGCCACGTTCGCTATCGCACGCTCGAGTCACCGTCCCGGGTGCAGCTCTATTGGCCCGAGATGCAGAATCCGTCGCCCAGCATGAGCATCGTGATTCGTACCGCAACCGAGCCGCATGCCCTGGTGAGCGCGGTGGAGCGTCAGATTCTGGCTATCGATCCCGACCAGCCGGTGTACATGATCCGTACGATGGATGATCTGATGTCGAACTCTATGGCGCGGCGGCGATTGTCGACGTGGCTTCTGGCTGCGTTTGCGGGTATAGCCATGTTGCTCGCGGCGGCCGGGGTTTATGGAGTGATTTCATACTCGGTCGTACGGAGGACTCGAGAGCTGGGCATTCGCATGGCGCTCGGCGCAAGCCGCGGGCGGATACTGCGCATGGTGATCCAGCACAGCCTTGGACTGGTCATCATCGGCGTGGCGATCGGCCTTGCCGGCAGTCTCTTCCTGACGAGGCTAATGTCCGGGATGTTGTTCAATGTCAGCGCGACGGACCCGTTGACATTTGCGGCAGTCGCGCTCATTTTGGCATGCGTCGGGCTGATCGCCGGGTACTTGCCCGCCAGGCGTGCGACGCATATTGAGCCCGTTGAGGCACTTCGGCAGGAGTAAAGCCGATAGGAATCCGGCAGCCGTTGGCCGGAAGTCTGCGGTCGGCGTTTGGCGAGATTGAATCCTGTGCTGATGGCGGGAATACTCGGCCTGGAATGTTCCATGGAGGGCAGCCGTGGGCAGGGGCGCGTCGAGGTTGGCCTGGGCACTTGCGGGGCTGGCGGCAATCACCATTGCCGCGCACCGGATCTCTGCCAATCCCACGACTGCAGGATTTCCACTTGCTGAGCGGTAGGAATCTCTGGTTCCACGTCAACCAATGGTCAACACCATTCAGGTCGAGAACGTGGATGCCACGATTCGCTCCGTTAAGGGACTTTATGCAAAAAATCACCCCATTCCTGTGGTTCGACGCCCAGGCCGAGGAGGCAGTGAATCTTTATGTCTCTATTTTTAAAAATTCAAAGATTGTGAATGTTTCTCGAAATGGCGAAGCTGCCCGACTCCCATTGCAACACTAGATCGTGCCAACGTTTTAGTGCTGAAAGTCCTGTTCGTGTCAATATCCCCTCAGGTGTCATCCCAGCCCGAGTAGGCCGTTTACCGCGTCGCGGAGGTTTTGGCTCCTTATTGACGCGAACGCCACATCTTGGGAGCTTGCCAGTTTCCGGTGGCCGACGCATTCGCGCAAGTGCTGCGGATTCGGCTAACCAGGGCTGACCCGAGTCGACTATAATCGCTGCAAATTCAGGTCGTTCTGATTGCAGTGCGGGAATTGCCAGTGGAGGGATTCTCCATGGTCGGCAAGATCGTATCGCACTACAGGATCATTGAGAAACTGGGCGGCGGAGGGATGGGTGTCGTCTACAGGGCCGAGGACACCTCCTTGGGCCGCTTTGTTGCCTTGAAGTTTCTCCCCGAAGTGGTATCCGAAGACCGGCATGCCCTGGAGCGATTTCAGCGGGAAGCCAAGGCTGCTTCAGCGCTGAATCATCCGAACATCTGCACGATCTACGAAATCAACCAGCACGAGGGCCAGCACTTCATTGCCATGGAGCTGCTGGAAGGCAAAACGCTCAAGCAGCGGATCGAAGCGAAACCGTTCGATGTGGAGCGCATTCTCGATCTGGCGATCCAGATCAGCGACGGACTCGATGCGGCGCACGCCAAGGGCATCATTCATCGAGACATCAAGCCTGCCAATGTTTTCGTAACCGAACGTGGGACCGCCAAGATTCTCGATTTCGGACTGGCAAAGGTCTCCGCCGAGCCAAGGCACAAGGGATCGGCAGCCCCCACGGCGGCCACTGAGGAGATGCTGACCAGTCCCGGCACCGCCGTCGGGACCGTGGCGTACATGTCGCCGGAACAGGTTCGCGGCGAAGAACTAGATATGCGGACGGACCTGTTCTCGCTGGGTGTTGTTCTGTATGAAATGGCCACAGGGAGACGCCCCTTCGACGGCACCACTTCTGGAATCATCTTCACGGAGATCCTCACCAAGGCGCCGACCGCTCCGGTCAGGATCAATCCCGGCTTGCCGGATGATCTGGAACGAATCATCAACAAGGCCATGGAGAAGGAGCGCAAGTTGCGCTACCAGAGTGCTGGCGACATGCGCGTCGATCTCGAGCGGCTCAAACGCGATTCTGATTCCGGTCGCGCGGCAGCAAGCGCCGAACAGATATCGTCAACACGCGCCAGGATGCCGGCCAAGCCAGGAGGACGCAGGTGGGCCTGGTGGGCTGTTGGGGTTGCGGCGGTTATCGCGCTCACAGCGGTTATGGCCATCTTGTTTTCCGGCCGGACACGGCAGCCAGCGGCCGATGTTCCTCGCCTGGCCAACCCCGTCAAAGTGACTGCCGCAATGGGAGTCGAGGATTACCCGAGCTGGTCCCCGGACGGCCGCACTCTCGCGTATCAATCGGATCAGACCGGCAACTGGGACATCTGGGTAACCCAGGTGGGAAGCAGCCAGGCGGTCAACCGGACCGCCGACAGCACCGCCGATGATATGTTTCCGACTTGGTCGCCGGATGGCCAATGGATCGCGTTCTTTTCATTCAGGGAGGGAGGGGGTTATTTTGTCATGCCGGGGGTTGGAGGGAGAGCGCGCAAGGTCGCCTCCTGGTCGCCGGGCGATCCGTATCCAACTCCGGCACAGTGGTCCCCCGACAGTACACAGCTGGCGTACGCGCTGGGCCAGCGTGTCGGGCCGTGGCTTGAGATCCTGACGCTGGCCAGTGGTGCCTCGAGAAAGTTGCCGCTCCCAGGGAGGCCCCGCAGTAATGCGATTGTGGACATTAGTTGGTCGCCGGATGGCCGCTGGCTCGCATATGGGCGGGGGATAAGCCCCATTGCTGCAACGCGGGAACTCTGGTTGACGCGCACCTCTGACGGGGAGAGCTTCCAACTGACCGACGGCACAAAGAAGGATTGGAACCCGACCTGGTCGCCGGACTCTCGCACGCTGTATTTCGTCGCGGATCGCGGCGGTACACCCGACCTGTGGAGATATACGCTGGGTCGCGCCGGCCTGCCTGAAGGTGAACCACAGCGAGTTACCGCCGGAATCGAGATGATCCATGCCGTGTTTTGCGCGGATGGGAAGAGGCTGGCATACACAAAGGGACGTACCGCCCGCAACGTCTTTCGCGCTCCCATCCTGACTGACCGTCCAGCAACTTGGACGGACACCGCCCAACTTACTTTTGACGAGTCAGAGTTCGAGTCCATCGATGTAGCACGCGATGGGCGGCTCATCGTCAGCTCAGACCGGGCGGGGAACTGGGATCTGTGGACATTGTCCGCAAGTGGAGGAGATCTGCAACAGCTCACCACGGATCGGGCGGTAGACGCAGGTCCGCGGTGGAAGCCCGACGGCAGCGAAGTGGTGTTCTACTCCTCCCGGACAGGGCATCGAGAGGTCTGGATCATGCCAATCGGGGGCGGGCCAGCGCGGCAAGTGACCCACGGCGAATCGGAGAGCCTTTACCCGGCCTGGTCACCCAATGGGCTGGAGATTGTCAAGGAGGGGAATGGTCTCTCTGTTGTGCCGGCCCAAGGGGGCAAGGAGCGGCGCCTGACGAGCAACGCCGGGGACCTCCATGCCGACTGGTCGCCCGATGGCAAATGGGTGGTGTTTGATTCGATTCGCGATGGCACCCGTGGGCTGTGGCGTGTCTCTGCTTCCGGTGGGCAAGCGGAGCGGTTGACGAAAGGAGTGGGATCTCTGCCCCGATGGTCACTCGATGGGAAGCAGATCTACTTCATTGGGGTTGGAGATCGAGCAAACAATGTCTGGACCCTGTCCATGGGCAACCGGCAGGAGCGGCCAGTCACGGCGTTGGCCGGCAGGCGTGGCGTGCTTGGAGCCCTCGGCCTGGCGACGGATGGGCGGTACATCTACTTTACCTGGGAGGAATCGCGCGGCGACATCTGGGCAGCGGGCATTATCCAACCGCCGGGCAGATGATTGTAGCCCGGGATGAACACACATTGCTTACTCAAGCTTGGCTCCATGCTCGGCCAGGAGCATCCGCAGCACCGAGCGATGGCAGTGCGATTCGTTCTCGCAGTAGCATCCGACTGAGAAACTGCTGTGATGGGACAGCGCGGCGAGGAGCGCGAGGGTGTGGCGGGCTTCCGGGGCCGACATTTCGGCCCGGTATTTCTTGGCGAAGGCGGCCCAGTGTGCGGGGGTGGTGGCCGTCTGCCCCAACTTTAGTGTTTCGACGCTTGGCGCCAAGATTGGAAACCAAACGTCATACCAGTTCTGCGAGGCGAACTCAGACTTGGGTACGCCGCGTGGCGGGCGGCGGACTGTTCCGATGCGCAGCCCTTCGCCCTGGCTTCGGGCGCTTCCCAGCCTCACGATACGGATGGCCATTCCAGCGTCCTCCTTTGACACGCCCAACGGCGGCGCATCAGCTGCCGAACTTAGATCATGCGGGTCTCGATAACTGGATATGTCGCCAGTTGGCGTCTGCATATCTCATCGAGATTGGATCATCAAGACGGCAATTTCGTTAATAATCCCCTGGTTATGCGTAATCCAATTCGCGGCTTAGCCAGATACAAAGCGAGCCTCGCCCACTTGACTGGATAGTAAGTGCCGGGTGAGTCCTCCCGCCGCCCCCCATCTTGAGACCGGTAATCACACCTGCCATCCCTGCATCGGCAGGCACCATAGTTTAAGCAATCGCCTTCTCCGACCTTACACCTAAATGGCTCCATTAAACAAAAGAATTACCTCAGCACCTCCAGGCATTTGATCAAATTGCGCCGCTGCCATCAGCGCTCGGAAACAGCCCCAGGAATAAATGTCTGGCTTCGACAGCATGATAAGAAGCGGCCTGAAGCGATGGCATTGATAAAGCCGAAAATTCGGCGCTGTCGTGACGGAGGGATCGAACAGTCGGCGTTCACTTGGCCAAGTAACTGGAAACTACGGCCCTCACTCCCGCGAAGTCCCGTACGGGGAAGCTTCGATATCCAGCGCATTCGCAGACACAGGCGTGTGGTCCCGTTATAGGAGATCTCGCCCCAGCGACGCCTCGCTGCCTTCCTGATCTCCTCGAACACCTTTTCTGGAGCGCATAGTGGTTTCCGTATACCCCACTAAACGACAACTGAATGCCGATCGCTCGCGCAAATATGAGTGAGATCAAGGACAAGCAGCGGTATCATGGAATGCTGGATCACGAGGGAAATTATGATCCCAAGCGGCCAAGATACGCATTTGATATCGGTCCAATTGTATCTTCAGGCAGTCAGCGTTGCGCTGATCTTTTAGGAGGCAAGTATGCGTCATGGTGCAAATTTGTTTTTTCTTTTCATTTTGGTAGCAGGAAATCCGATTCCCAAATGTGCGGCATATATTATTCCACCTGAACAGGCTCAGATGGTTGATTACGACACTTTTGGCAAATTGGATATTCAGGAAAGGCGTAAAGTGTTCAACGAAATCTCCCCTGAAAACAAGGCTGAAATAATGAGAACGCACGTGAGACGATGGCTTGAAACAAATCGGAATCGCCTTTCTTCAGAGCAGATATCGGTTCTTGAAGAGAGCATCAAATCTATTACTGCAGATTCATATCGTCTTCCCAGAAGCAATGAAGTTATGAAGCGGGCAAAAGAGCTTGAGGCGAAAACTGCCGCCGTATTTTCTCAGGAAGATATGGTTCAAGCGTTTACTTTGGATGGAGACTACATACCCTCAAAAAAGAAATGAGAATGTTCCGCGATTGTGATACCGCTGCCCAGAAGTGGGGATTGCCTATTTGTCAGCAACTTTTGCCTCACGGACGAACCCGGCAGCGCGTACATTGACCGGACGACATTATTACTAAACAGATCGGAGACAAGTCGGGGCCGAGAACCGCGAAAATCATAGTTTCCGTGTGGCCGCCTATACGCCCCCGTGGCCTAAAAGGATGAATCTGCGGCTTCGTTCAACGGGACTTCGTGACAATGTGGTAAACTGAAACCGATTTGAATGGAACTTGCGCGAGTGAGGCTCTCGGTTTCCGGCTTGCCTGTCATGTGACCAGTGCTTCAGATCCCCGGCTGCTGTCTCGGGATCATGTTACTTTGACGGGAGGCCAATGCGGCGAAGCAAGGCCTCAAAGCGCGGGTCGCCGCGCAGGCGGTCCCAGTGAGGTCTGCCGACGTAAGCCAACGAGGGATCGTGAGCTGCGTAGGCTTTGTTGAGAAACTCCATCGCACGGTCCTTATCACCGCCGTCGAGATACCGGAAGGCGACGCCCATAGGATCTTTATATTGGCCCTTTTCATACCGTGCCGCATAAACGTCGGCGATGGCCCGCTGCGCGCCTTCGTACCCGCCTTCGCCGAGGCCCCGTTCGAAAGCCGCGCGTCGTTCGGGGTCGCGGGCGACCCTCAGTCTCTGCTCGGCCAGTTGCTCTTTGCGCATCCCCTTGTTGAGGTAGTAACGCTGAAACATATCGATGGCGATCCCCAAATCAGGCTGAAGGGAGAGCGCCTTGCGGGCCGCGGCGAGTGCATCGTCGTAGCGCCGAAGGTAATCCAGGACTATCGCGTACATGCCATGGTACAGCGCATTGGACGGGTCCAGCTTGAGCGCCAGCTGGCTGTGCGGGAGAGCCTCGTCCGCGCGCCCTCGTACCGCCAGGAAGTGGGCATAGAACGCGTGCGCGTTCGCATCGCTGGGGTTGAGCTCCAGGGCGCGCTTCCACTCCGGCTCGGCGCCGGCCCAGTCCCAGTCTGACCACGACCTGACCGAAGCCAGCGCCCTGTGCGCCACCGCGGAATTGCCATCCAGAGCAAGGGCCTTCAGGGCTTCCTCTTTGGCCTTGGGCCCAGCTTCACCCGGCGGTGTCAAATCCGTCTGCTGGCGGACCATCCAGACCGCCGCCAACCCCTGGTGGGCTGGAGCATAGGTGGGGTCTTTGATCAGAGCCAGCTCGAAGTTGCGCTGGGCCGCCTCTATGTCCGCCGACTTCATTGTCTTCAAGAGGGAGGTGCCCTTGAGATAGGCATCGTAGGCCTCGGGACTGACTGTCCGGGTGGAGGCCAGGCGGTCTTTCTCCGCGGTCAGCAGCCTAAGCGACAGCGCCTCGGCCACGCTCCGCGCCAATTCGTTCTGGACCATCTGGATGCCCGGGACCTCGTGCTCGTATGTGTGGGCCCAGATCTGTGTCTGGTCGCCCACATGGATCAGCTCGGCGCTGATGCGGACGCGGTTCGCCTCGCGCCGGGTGCTTCCCTGCAAGACGAAGTCCACCCCCAGCTCGCGGCCGATCTGGTCGATGCGCGTTTCGGTCTTCTTGTAGAGCATCACCGAGTACTGGGCGATGACGCTCAGGCCTGCCGGATGGAGGCCTCCGAGCTGGGTGATCAACTCCTGGGTGAAGCCATCGGAGAAGGACTCCTGCTCCGGATCGCCGGACTGGTTCACGAACGGCAGCACGGCCAGCTTGACCGCGCGCGCCTGGCCTCCGGTGGTCAACCGCGCGCGCAGGCCGCCCACGTCCAAACCCACCAGGACAGCCATGATGGCCACCAGTGCCGCCGCCAGCACCGTCCAGGGATGACGTCCCAACCGGTAGCGCCACGCCTCCCAGGGGGCCACCGTCCCCGCACGGACCGCTTCGAGGGCAGCCCGCAGTTCGCCCGCCTGCTGATAGCGCTTTCCTGGTTCCTTCTCGAGGCAGCGCTCGATCACCGCCGCCAATGCCGCTGGCACGTGGGAGGGGAGCGGCCGCGGCGCCTGGTTTAAGATCGCCGATGGCAGCTCGAACCCGCTCTGGCCCTGGAATGGCCGCTCACCCGCCACTAGCTCATATAACGTTACGCCCAACGCCCATATGTCGCTGCGGGCGTCGGCGGCCTGGCTGCGCAACTGCTCCGGCGACATGTAAGCCAGCGTTCCGACGGTGCTTCCTTCCGAGGTGAGAGCGGTGGCCGTCTCTTCCTGGCTGGCGATCCCATCGGCCGGAATCATTTGCTTCGCCAGGCCGAAGTCCATCACCTTAGCATGGCCTGTCTGCGTCAGCATGATGTTGGCGGGCTTGATGTCCCGGTGGATGATCCCTTTCGTGTGCGCCGCCTCGAGCGCCTCGGCCACCTCGATGGCTATTGGCAGCGCCTCCCCGAGCGGCAGTGGGGCTTGGTCCAGCCTGTCTTTGAGCGACCGGCCGTCGACGTACTCCATGGCGATGAAGTACTGGCCGTCAGATTCGCCGACTTCGTTGATGTGGCAAATGTAGGGATGGTCGAGCGCCGCCGCCGAACGGGCTTCACGAATGAACCGCTTGTGGGCCGCGGGGTCTTGCTGCATCGCTGGGGGAAGGAACTTCAGGGCAACCTTCCGGTGCAGAGATGTGTCCTCCGCTAGGAATACTTCTCCCATACCTCCCTGGCCGATCTTCTCAACAACCTTATAGTGACCGAGGGTCTTGCCGATCATGGAGAATTCCTCCACCGGCCCTTCGTGCGCTGCAATCTGAGGTACCTGAAGATGCCGCCATTATAAACGGGCGTTGTGGTTTAAGGAAGCTGAATCCGGAGTACTTGCGGCGTTATCGGGCTCTCACGTCTTTGCACGCGAACCATAATCAAACGGCAATCTGGGAAGTTGACAAAAAACCAGTCACGCGGACGGCGTACTCGTACATTGGCAAGGAAGGTAAAACTTAGGCGAACGTCGGATCAGGACGTCGGCAAGGATCGAAAATCCACTGGTACGTGAACGCCACTTATCGACCGCTGGTGCTGGAAAAAAAAGTCGATTGTCCGGCAAGCTCATGGAACTTTCGTATTATTGACGAGTCTGATTCGACAAGGTGACATCATGATAAGATCCGCCCCGCAGAAGTTGTCGCCGAAGTCCTATTCCAGTTTCTACAGTGGACCTTTTCAAGGCGGCAACTGCCTGCAAAAAAGGCCCGCCGATAATTCGCTGACATTCAAGAAGCGCCTTTGCGCTATCCCGTCAGCCTTGCTATCGCCCTGGTGATAACGGTGCAGTAAGAGCACGGCAGGATTGCGATTGCCCTCAGCTCTGCCTACCGCAGCCGCGGAAGGACGGACAAGCCGCGTTTCCGATCGAGGTCCACGCCTGGGCCGCAGCGTGATTCAAGCCATAATGGCAACAAACGTGACGAGTGGGTTTACCGCGTCTCGATCGCCAACGAACTCCGTGTGGGCACGGGCTTCGTTACTCCCCATGCTCTTGGTCCACACGCGCCACGCGATCTCGGAAGGAATCGAGATGGAGGTTTCAGCAGCCGAATCGGTGCCGCTCCAGAGCAGCCAAGCCCCGCCAGTGCGGTGCAGCGTCCAGCCCAAGCTGACCGGACCAGTTGTGGCGATGGCCAGGGCTGTTCCCTCGGGCCGGTCGTACGTACGGTACGCGAAGGGCAGGCCACGCGCGAACGTCTCGAGCACGGGAACCATGAGGGCCGGCTCGTAGAGCGGTGGCCGGACGGTGGCATCTCGGAGCTGCTGCTGATGGTGCCACTTTTCAGTGTATTCGCGTGCAATGTGGAACCATCTGCGCGAGAGGCTCTCGCCGGCCCAGACAACGCCGGTTCCGAGATCGTCTGGAACCGCGTTCTCGAAGAGTGCCAGCATTTGAGGATCATACATCGCGATCAGCTCAACCAAAATCTGCGGGCTGATACGCCGCATCCCAGTCATGAACTCGCGATTTTCCTGCTGGATGAATGCGATGAGATCTTCCGTGCCACGGATCAGCGGCGTCGTGGTCCTGTAGCCATCGCGGCCGTTAGTGACGCTGCGGAGGCTGCCGTGCAGCAGGTGGGCGGTAAGATCCTTGACGTTGCGGTCCCGATGAACTGTCGGTTTGCTCCAGTCCTCAGCCGTGAATCCGCGCAGAAGATCCAGCAGGGCTGCGTTCACTGTCCGCAACGCTTCCAGCACGGGTATTCGTGCGGTCTCGTCCAAGCGCGTTCCGGCAGGAAACATCGGTCCTCCTCCATGCACTCAGTCTTGAGCCACCGCTACCATCGGCTCCTCGACGATGACGCACGCGTCGAAGCCTTCCCCCACCCTGAGGGTGACCTCTGCCATCTCGGCGATCGTCAGCATTGGATGGGTGTGCCCACAGTCGAAGTTCGTGACGATCGGATAGGGCCGTCCGGCTCCGACGATCTCCAAGATGAGATCCTCGTAGCTGAACGGAGCGCCCTCCGGATCCAGGAATTCCGGCTTGCCCACGATCAGTCCCGTGATTACGTCGAACACTCCGATGCGTTCGAGTTGCCGTAGTGCTCGCTCTTCCAGGGAGTGACACCACCTCAGCTCTTCGATGAGGAGGATGTTGCCTTCGAGGGCAGGGAAGTACAGAATGAACTCCCGAGCCCGCTGTTGCGGCGAGCCTGAACGATAGCCTTCGCTGCTGCGCCAGCTCGTGACCTCCCCCTCGACGACACGGAACCCGAGTCGCCGGAGCACCTCCAGACCGTAAAGGTACTTCTCGCGAAAGATGACGTTCGCCGGCGTCGAAGGCGTGAAAATGCCAATCGTGTCACCAGGACATAGGGGCGGCGGTCTCAAGAGCTGCATCTGCTTCACGGCTTCCGTATCTTTGCCCAACTTGTAGGCAGGCTAACCAGCGTATCAACCATTACTTGTTTTCGCCGGATACCCGGAGCACTGTTGCCGGCGTGCGCCTGTGTCGGGAGCAGTTTTAGAGATCTCCGGCCTCCTCAGGGCCCTCAGGCGCTGTTGCTCACTCAAAGGCAGCCACGCCCTTGCCTGGACTCTTGGCAATCTCGAAGTCGTTGGCCTCGAGCAGGTTATACATGTTCTGCTGCAAGGTGATAACGGCTTTCTTGTAGGTAATCAGAGCTTGCACTTCCTCGCCTTGCGCTGCTGAGAGATCTGCCTGGCGCTGGAGGAGCAGGAAGTTCTGGCTCATGCCGGCCTCGAAGCGCTGGGTTTCGCCCTTGAGCTCTTCCTCGGCAAGCTTGCGCGAAACCTGGGCGGTTTCCACGCGCTGTCGGCAGGTTTCAAGGTCCTCGACCGCGTTGCGGACCTGCACGATGACGTTTTGCTCGGTCTTGGTCCGATTCATGAGCAATTGCTGCTTCGAGATTTGGGTTTGCGCCAACTGCGCATCAACGGACCTGTTTTTGATCGGTATCTGGATGTTGAAGCCCACGGTCCAAGTAGTGAGGCCTTCCGTGAAGATCGTCTGGTACGCGGTGGGAAGGCCACCAACGAACTGCACCGGGATCGTCGGCACACCTGATGAGGAATAGGACTGAGGTCCCGCCGTGCCGTTGGCCCCGAAACTGCCAACTAAGTCAAACTGCCATTTCTTCATGTTCTTTTGGATCTGATACGTGATGTCGTTCTGCTGCAACTGAAGATCGTATTGCTCCAGTTCAGGCCGATTTTTCAGGGCTGTCTCGATGGCCTCATCGAGTTCAACAGTATACGCGTTGAAATCCGGTGAATCGGCGGGGACGATGGTCTGGTGCCAGATGTCGGCATTGCGGTCATTGGAGATCATGTTTCTCAAGGAGTTTTCAGTGCTTTGAATGGTCGCCTTGGCCTGGATCAGGTTGATTTCCCGCGTGGCCTGAGTCGCCAGCGCTTCGGTGACCGTGATGGATGCCAGGGTGCCAATCTCGACTTTCGCCTTGTTTTGTGCCACGGTAATTTTAGCTAACTCCATCGACTCGCGCAGGATGTTGTAATTACGGATCGCATAAACCAGGTCCCAGTAAAGGTTTTGAATCGATGCGATCGTGGTTGTGACACTCTGCTTGAATTTGCTGTCGTTGGTCTTCAGGTCAAGATTGGCGAGCTTGATGGTGCCCCGCGTCTGGTCGGTGCGGAAATTTCGCCGCAGCGGCTGCGTGAATTGCACCGAGGCACTCGATTGGAATTGGGGGGTGAACAGCGTCGCCAGCTGGTTGGTGTCGCTCCGGCTGGAATTGAAAGTTGCTGTTATGCCGCCCCCGGTCGGGAGATTCTTTACCATCGAGAAATTCCAGAGGGCATTATCTCTCTGATTGAAGCCAGTTGCCGATCGGTTGGTAATGTTCGTGTTTGCCGACTTACTCCTTCCATCCTGGAGAGTCAGGGTAATGGTGGGATCGTAAAACCCGTAGTTTTGGATCACCTTCTGCTGGTACATGGCCTCGTTGGTGTCTGAAATCGCGATATCCAGATTGTTTTGAAGTGCCAGCTTTGTCAGTTCCTTCAGCGAGATGTGCAGCGCGGTCCCGTCCTTTTCCGCACGCTCGATGGGGCTCATCAGCGAGGCTGGAACCTGGGTTGGCTCGACTTGCTTCTGATCCTGCGCAAATGCTCCCCATGACGGTCCCCATGAAAGCATCGTCGAGAAAGAAAGGGTCAGCAAAACACCAATCCACTTTAGAAACCTGCCCCACCGGAGAGGGGTGTGAAAGATCTTCATAAATGCTCCTTGCGTAAGCTTCGACCTCCGAGGCGTGTGGCCACCGCCTTACCCACAAGTTGGATGCCGACAAAGACATCCTTCTGGACGACTTCCGTCGCCGTCACCAGCGCAGCACCGCCGTCCTCCCCCTTCTTTGCAGGGGCGGGAGCCACTTTGCCCGCACCGCCCTGCCAGACCAACCGGCACGAGAGCGGACAAAATGTCGCAAACGGTGTTCAGCAGGAGTCTGTTGCATCGGCTCCGTTCTCCCACTGAGCCCTTCTAATATGTACGCGAACGTGGTCCCTGTTGTGTTGCTCTTTTACTGCCTTATGAAAAGCTCAGCCCTGACCTGAATTATTCATGAAGCAGAACCGCACGCTCGTGAAAAGCAACAAAATTGGACGCGGATACTTTCGTGTGATCTGCGGATGTCCTTCAGCTTCGATCCCGTATGGCCCGCACGATCGCCGGGGAAATCAAGGCTGCGACGTCGGCAAGGGCCCTGGCCGAGCTCTCCCGCGATCTCTGCTTCAGCGCTTGCGCCGGATCTTCCGTTAGGGAGTATCATGTAATAATTGAATTGAACGGCGGCGCGGGGAACATCGGTATCGACCGATCAATCCCCATGAACCCAAAATGGCCGGTGACGACATGTCATCGAATTAACCAAATTACCGGATTGAGATGGCCGCAACCAAGAAAACACGAAGAAAAAAAACCGCTCCTCTGAGCATTGGCTTGACCGCACCTCAAACCCGGACGGTATCCGACGCCGGACTGGAAGAAATCCGGCACACCGTCGAAGCCGACGGAGGTGCAGTTCTGGGAGCATACTCGGAACCATTCGGGGGGAAGCCCGTGCTCCTGGCTGCCCTCCCCATCAACAAGATTGAACCGACGCCCTATCAGCGCGACGCGTCGGAGACACACATCAAGCGATTGATGGACGTCATCGAAAAGATCGGGCGATTCCTCGATCCGGTCATTGCGATCCCGCAGCGTGGCGGCGGTTACTGGACACCCAACGGGAATCATCGGCTTCAAGCCCTCCGCAAGCTTGGTGCGCGCTCCATCACTGCGCTCCTGGTTCCTGAAATGGAGGTGGCATTCAAGATCCTCGCCCTCAACACGGAGAAGGCGCACAACCTGAAGGAGAAGTCACTTGAGACGATTCGAATGGCCCGGGCTCTTGCCGGCAAGTCGGTTAGAGAATCCGATTACGCGTTCGAGTTCGAGGAACCCGCTTTCCTGACGCTCGGGCCTTGTTACGAGAAACGCCCGCGATTCAGCGGCAGCGCATACCTGCCGGTTCTGAAACGCATCGAGGAGTTTTCCGACAAGCCACTCGGGCATGCGATCCGAAAGCGGGAGGAGAGGGCGGCTGCGCTCCTGGCTCTCGACGATCAGGTTACGGCAATTGTGAAAAAACTGCAGGCCCGGGGCTTCACGAGCCCTTACCTGAAGGTGTTTGTAATCGCACGAATTAACCCGATCCGCTTCTCCAAGGCCCAGTCGTTCGATTTCGATGAAGTGCTGTCGAAAATGGAGGCTGCCGCCGGACGCTTGAACATCGACAAGGTCAGGGAAGAAGACATCGCGCGCAGCGGCGGCCCCGCAGGGGTCGATTGATCTTATTGGGAACAGCGGTAAATTTGCAGTTGCGTTTCGATGCCTGTCACCACATGAAATGGGAGGTGGCGTGATGTGGACAAACGATAGCCGTCGGGAGTTCCTCAGAGTGTCAACCGGGATCGGAGCCGGTCTGATCCTGATTGGTTGTGGAAGCGGCACCAGAACGGAATCCGGTGGTGAGACGAATCCGCCCAAGGCGGCTGGGGCAGAAAAAGGTGGCGAGGTTACTGCCACCGAAGATTTAATGCGGGAACACGGCGTGTTGCGCCGGGCGCTGCTCGTGTATACGGCCGTGGCGCCGAGATTACGAAGGAATCTCTCCGGAGTCCCGCCGGAAGCTCTTCAAAAGACGGCCAGGCTGTTTCGCGCCTTTGGCGAGGAATACCACGAGAGGATGCTCGAAGAGGCTTACATTTTTCCCGCGGTAAAAAAAGCGGGCGGACCGGCGGCGGCGTACACCGACATTTTGATTGCTCAACATCAGCGCGGGCGCGAGATCACGGATTACATCATTGCGGTCACCCAGGGAGCGAAACTGGACAAGGGCAAGGCGGACGTGTGCGCGCAGGCACTCGATTCCTTCGTGCTGATGTACCGCAATCACGCAGCGCGCGAGGACACGATTGTCTTTCCGGCATGGAAGCAGACGCTCACGGCGCAGCAGTTGGATGAATTCGGCGACAAATTCGAAGAGATCGAGCATCGGCAGTTCGGCGCGGACGGCTTTGAGGATGCTGTCAGGCAGATCAGTGATATCGAAGGCAGCCTTGGTCTGTCCGATCTCTCACAGTTCACGGCTCCGCCCCCGCCGAAACTGTGACGGCTTCCTGGCTGTTTCTTCTTTTTGACCACTACCCTGCGATTCTTGGCGCGCGCTATCTGGAGCTTCTGAAGCGCCATTGTGACATTCGTTTACCCAAGGGGTGATCCGCAGTCAGGCATCATGGTGTGCTTGATGCCGGATACGACAAGATGTCAACTCGATTCAATCCCTTGAAGCAAGCTCCAGCCCACTGGGCGGCTATCGTCAAAGAGATGGGCGCGTGTTCTCGGCCGAAAGAGAGTTCCTGCTACTACCCGTGTCTCATTTTTCCTTCAACACATTCACCGGGTAGAGGATGGTGGCATCCTGGTTCAGGCGCAGCATGAGCAGATTGACCGCGCGGGAAGCCGTGAATTTAAGCATGCGACCACCGTATTCCGGATAAAAATTTTCCACCAGAGAGATATACTTGGCGTAAGGGTTCAGATCCTCTGCAAGAGTGACTGTCTGTGTTTCCACTCCTTCCGGAGTCAGAAGCGAGGCCGTGATCTTTACGGATTCTGAATTTGGATTGATGATCGCAACGCCGTCCACGATCTTGCTCCATTCTTCAGGATAAACAAGGTACTCAGTTCCCGATTCCCTGTTTTCATTTACCTGTGCGGAGGGGCCTTCACCGGTTTCCACCTTGTAGGTCGCGGTCACTCTACTACTGTCCGGCCCGCAGATACTGAAATGGCTGACAGCCAGGTCGGGAAACAATTCAGCCGCTGAGAACTCCTGCAAGCCCTTCCCCTGGACCACTACCGTCTGATTGAGGAGCGCATTGCCGTTCTCGTCATACGGTCGGATCTCCACGACTGCAGGATCAGCGGCTAGATTATTAATCAGGAATCGGGTAGTGAACCCGGAGCCCACGGGAGTGACATGCGTGATCCAGCGGGTCTGGTCGCAATTGCCGTATCCGGTGTTCTGGTAGTTGATCCATGACAATGCCGCGGACGCCACTGTATCCCGCCCTTCAGCAACGTCGTGGGGTGCCAGCCAGACCGGAAAGTCCACCTTTAACTCTTCATGGGTCAGATACTGCCCTTTACGAGAGACCAGATAAGCATCGCTCGGGGCATTGCGCATGTACCAGCCCGCGAGAGTCGATACTGTGACTGGAGAATTAAAGGCGGCAGCAGTGGAGCGACCAAATAACTTGGCTCTCGGATGGAATGCCATCCGCAGCGCATTCTGGTCTCCGGAGCTGACGGCGCCAGGCCCCACGAGCACGGCGATTGGCTTGTCAAATGTGTTGTCCGGATTTCCGATAATGTCGTATCTAGGTTCGGTAGCCCAATTTTCGGCCATGGCATAATGATCAGTGCTGTTGGCCCGCTGCGCCCAACCAATGGTGCTGATGCGATCCTTAAACAAAAGCGGCAGCGTTGGATCGATCAGGAACATGTTCCCCCCGTAATTCGTCCGAAAATCAATGATCAAACCTTCAGTCCCGGGATTGTTAACAATCGTCTGCACTGCCGCGTATAAATCATTGGCAACGGTATTTCCGGACCAACCCATGACATAGATATAGCCGACATTAGTATTTTGGATGTATCCCCAGCTCACATATTTTCCAATGCTGACATCGTTTGCCGTCAGCATGGGAACTCCCGGGACGGGCAGCTGCTCCGTGGCAAAGACGTTCATGGTTTGGCCTGCCAGCATACTGGTCGGCAGATGCACGATTTCACCGGTATCCTTTTTCCGGATATCGATGGTATCGAACAGGTGCCAGTTATCTCCGGCACTCATCAGCAATGAATGTTCAAAGGCGGAAGGGCTGCTCCCCCACCAGGACCCGGTCACCGGCAACTCCGCTGCCAGCAACGCTGGATAGAGATCACCCCAGCGGATGCCGTCATAGCCAAGAACGATGTCTCCAGGTTTCAGCCCCAACGATTGGTTACTGGCCGTGTTATAGACCAGCAATGATTTGTCACTGAGAGGAGTCAGCCCGGCGCCGAAGTGTGAGTCACTTCCCCAGCCGCCAATGTAGAATAGGGGCGTGCCGGGAGGCAGCTGTGTCTGATAATTTACCAGCAGATCGGAGACCCTGGTATGGGATTCCTGAAGGCTGATAGAGAGCTGATTCATGATGGCAGCGAAACGGCCTCGGCTGACTCCGGCAGCGATCTCCGGGCGGTATCTGTCTCGCAGAGCATGCCAATCCACTGAGAGATGGTGAAAGCAGGCAAACTTTTCATCGATGGTCTGCCAGAACTGATCAAAAATCTGGAGTTTTTGATCCGTGGGCAGACCCGGACCCCATGTCTGGTCAATAAGGGTACTCCATTCGTTGCTTGAGGAAAACCTGATGGCGTTCATTAACTGAAGCTTCTGATCCACGTCCAGGCTGCGACTCCTTGCCTGATCGCCAATCGCTCGCAAGGCGCTGGTTCTGAAATAGAAACCAATGCCCGTCTGAGCCAGAGGCGGACGATAGGTCCGGGGGATGAATTGCCATGCGGCGAAATCATTGAGATCCGCTGGATTCTGGGCCAAAGCCGGGACGGCGGGAAGGAAGATCCACAGCAACAGCGCCCACAGCACCCAGCGGCAGCCCGATGCCGGTGCGCGTTGGTCAGAAGAGCTGTTGCTGCCAGGAGATTCATTACTGCGTTTGGATGCAATCCTCTTGAAGGCAGGCATCTCACATTCCTCCGATTCATTATCCGAAATGGGTGGCGTTCTCTGTTCGCACTGCTTCCGCTACGTTTGTCACAAACATGCCGTGTCTTGCTCCCACCATGTCATTGACTGCGGCATCGGGCATCACCGAGCATGGTGGACCGTCGGGCGCCCGGTCGGCCGCCATCTGCCCGGCCCTGGTTCCGGTGGCGATGTAGTCCAGTGTCGTGATGATTCTCCCGGATCTGGTCGGCTGGCGAACGTTTCGGCAACGGCATGTATGATCTTCCGACCAGCGTCCCTGATCTGTTTCTCAGAAAGGGAATTCTGGTTCAATCGTTTGGCCGGGGTCTTGCCCTCACTCGGCTGCTGGATCAGGAATCGCCACCCCACATTCGCCTCCAGCCCAGGAATCGGCGGACAGGAAAGACAAAAGCTGTGGTCGTGACGAAGAATGATCAGCCGCCGGACCAAAATGACAGAAATTCTAACGTCAATGGTTTTAGATGCCGGGAGGCCGTCCGAGGGTCACATTTCCATCGCAGAATAATGATGAAAAATCAAAACCGCAGAGCGATTAACTGGTTCACTTCGCAAGCGGGCCGACAACAGTCAGGCAATGAGGTCAGCAGGGAATTCAGGGACAGCCGCCAAAACCTCGAAATTCCATCACCGAGGCGGCAGCTTGGCGAAGCACTCTCAATGATGCAGCGAATTGCTCGAACCATCATCTCCGGTCGGCCGTACCGTCATGAGTTCCCGCGCCCCAATTTCGAGGTTATGGCGGCTGTCCCCTAGCCCGGATTGTTCATGAATGTGCAACCAAAATGCAGTTTTAAACGCGGAAAAACGCTGACCGGCGCCGCCCGTTCGGTTTCGGTCGGCGCGCCGTTCTGCTTCATTTGAACTCAGCAGGGTCCCTTACGGGTGAGCGAAGGCGACCGATTGGCAAATGCGGTCAAAGACGCGAAGGCGGTCCGGCAGGGGAGGGCGACTGGCCACGTACTGATTTGAATGGCGCGCTTCAGTCGAGGGCATCAAAGAGCCGGCCGGCGGCCTCCCAGGCAAGAAAATCGGCATCCGTTCCCAGCGTTGTGGAAACCCGGGGCGGCGGCAGACGCTCGGGTGGATGCCAGAGCTTGAGGTGGCGCAGGATTCTTTCGATGACGAGGGCAAGCTGGCGACGCTCCCATGTCTTACCGCTTAAGTCACACAACCCGAGTCGATGGGTAAACGCAGAATGGATAAGCGTCCCCGGGTTCCTACCTTTTTTTAAAGATGCAGGTCATTGAACTACCCTGATCTCTACTTACCAGGCAGCAATAGCTGAGGCTATCGTTCAAATACTGTTTTTCGCCATCGGTCATATACCTGCTTTCGATCCTTCCGGTGCGATTGAAATGGTCAATCATCGTCAATGTCGTATTTCCCTGGGCCGGTTCTGCTCCGTAGCCGTCGAGAAGAGAGGTATGCACATCCTCGATGATGTAGTATCCGCCCGGCCGGACATATGGGAACAGGAATGCAAAACTAACCTGTTGCTGCTGCATCGCGTGGCCGCCGTCATCGAGGATGAGATCGAAGTCCGACCCGTTCACATGTATGAATGCCGCCAGCTGTTTCCTGTCGGATTGATCGGCGATGAAGGTCTTGATTCTGCCTGAATTGAGATGGGATGCATCAAGGATATCGAGTCCATAAATGACGGCCTGCGGGAAATAATCTGCGAACATCTTCAACGATGCGCCTTCCCCAATTCCGATCTCGGCAATCTTTCGGGCCGACCGCTTCATGGGGAGAAAAAAGCGCTCGTAGGTTTCGGTGTAATGATGCAAAAGAGATCCCTTGTCCGTCTTGTACTTGTCTGCCAGCTGCGTCAGCTCATCGGACAGCTGTTGCCTGCTTGCGCACCCGCCAACTGACAAAACGCAGAGAACCACCCCAAGAATCCACGCAAGACTTGTGCTCGCTTTCGCATTCACGTGCCATTCTCCCTTCGATTGCCGATGGTTTACAACCTTATAGACCAGTTCGCAGCGCACTGTAAAGACAAGCTGCGGGAATTTTTGGGACTGGCTACTCGACTCCCAAATTCCTGCTGTTGCCGGTAAATCCCTTTTCAGCTTACGCGCAGGAATTCCCGAAGTATGAGTTCTTCGGCGGCGGTACTTTCGCCCGCCTGGGAGGGGCCAATTGGTTTGGCTATGATATATCCGGCGCTAAAAACCTGAATCGCTTCCTCGGCATCGCCGTGGATGTCGGCCGGTTCGATTGGTCGGATACGCAAAAGGGAAGCGGGTTAACCTGGAATCAGAAGAGGCACATCTATACCTTTTGGGCTGGTCCCCGCGTGACGAGCAGGGATGCGGGAAAACTGGCGCCCTTCCTTCACCTGATGCTGGGGGTCGCGCGCAATCATTACTCTTACCGCGAGACCCTGGGTACTCTGGTATTCGCCGACGCCATGACGGATACCCGGTCTGCAATGATGTTTGGAGGTGGGATCGATGTCAGGCTGAAGGGCCCGCTGGCCGTGCGCGCCATCCAGGCTGACTACACGGGATTACGCATGCCGGGAAGCACTTTCGCGCCGGCTCTATGGGAGAAGGGCCTGCGCCTCTCTTTCGGGCTCAACCTTCGACTCGGCAGCGCGCCACAGTAGCCCCAAAGCGCCCCGGGCTGTACTCCCGGTTCCGGATTTGTGGGTTCCCCATGACTCAACCAGCATGCAAGGAGTGATGCAGGCGTTGCAGGCCTTGAGCGGCACCGGCATCACTGCTCGCGGCTCAGGAGCCAGATCTCCGAAGAAACATCAATGCTGTTGGTGGTCACAAGCCACTTCCCATCCCGAGAAACATCGAATGGCTTATTGGTCCCGATCAGTTTCAGCGGAACAAGGACGCGCGTGTCGCCTCCCTCGGCCGGAACAAAACGGATCTGTTGGTTGCCATCAGGGCCCACTGCCACGAATCCGATCGATTTGCCGTCGGGTAGCCACACCGGCCAGCCGCCGCTCCGGGTGACACGGCGCTGGCCTGTTCCGTCCGGAGCAATTACGAATATACCACCAGAATACCCGCGGTCTGGACTGAACGCGATCAGTTGGCCGTCAGGGGACCATCGGGGCACGGCTGAAGGCGAATTCGTCACGCGCCGCGCCGGGCCTCCGGAAAGCGCTGTCACAAAGACGTGTGCAGTTCTTTGCTCTGTGCGGGTGAATGCCATCCATTGCCCGTCGGGCGACAAGTCCGCATAGGCATCGTCTTCCTGCAGTGTCGGAGTCAGGGCAACGGACGGGCCGCCGTTGCGCGGGACTTTCCAGATCCGATCGGGTCCCGGACTCCAGGTGTTGTAGGTCAGAGCGCTCCCATCGGCCGTGTAACGGGGATAGATTTCAGGCAGCGATCCTGAAGTAATCTGGCGAGGCGTGCCTCCTGACACAGGCATGGACCAGATGTGCCACGAACCGTCCGACTCGGAGCGAGTGAAGGCGATTTCCAGGCCATCGGGGGAAAATGAAGGAGCCCACAGTATCTCCGAGTATGTCAACAACTCCCTGGGCTCGTTCTCTTTCAATGCGCATACTAAAATGGCAGAGCGCGTCCGTGAATTGAGGAACGCGATGGTACCATCGCGCGCCAGGGTCGGAGAGCGGTCCTGCCCCGCTCCCGTCGTGAGCTGAACCGGCGAACTCCCGTCGAGATTCACCTGCCAGAGATTCGTCGCACCGCCGCGATTGGATTCGTGAACTATGGCTTTACCGTCGTATGTAAAGACCGGTTCGTCGCTGATCACTCCCGCGGGGTCTTGGCATATTCGTCGGGGGGGCCCGCCGCCGGCAGGCACAAGCCAGATTTCTCCATAGACTCCGCCGAGGCTGCGGACTACCGCCAGCTGTGTCTCGTCGGGGGACCAGGCAGGCGATTTCAGGAATGGGTAGTCTCCGTCCCCTCGCATTATGATGTGGATATCCGATCCATCGCGCGCCGCCGTGGCAAGGGCCGTGGGTTCGCCGGGTGCCATCAGGATAAAAGCCAACCTTTTGCCGCTTGGGGACCATGCGGGTTGCCTCGCATTGGGAATGAGGACGCGCGGTGCACCCCCGAGAGTGGGAATCACGGAAATCTCGGATTCCTCGCTCCCCTTGGGCAGGCAAGTGAACGCGACAAGTTCTCCGTCGGGGGAAAATGACGGTTCTGATTTCTGCGCGCCGTCGTCCGTGAGACGCACTCGCGCCCCGCCCGCGACCCTGCTTACATACAAATCCACGCGGCCATTTTCTTCCGCGGCAAAAGCCAGCATCTTTCCGTCAGGAGAAATTGCTGGGTCACGAGTTGGAGCCAGGGAGGAATAGAACAACGTAAGTCTTCCCCCGCGCCCAGTGGTCCTACGATCCGGCAGCCATCGTGTGAAAAATGAGATCATGACCACCGCAACCAGAATGATGACAGTGCCTGCTGCAAAATAGCGCAGTCTCTTCTGCACCTTATTTACCGGGTTTACCTGCGTACGGCGGAAAGAGATGTCGCCGGCAGCGGTTGCGCCCGAGCGTCTCTCTATGCTTAAGAGGTCCTGGTAAAGCTCAGCAGCGCTCTGATAGCGCTTTCGCTGATCCTTCTCGAGGGCCTTGTAAATAACCTTCGCCAGCTCAGGCTGAATTTGAGGATTCAGTGTTTCTAATGCCGCCGGATCCCAGTTCAGTATGGCATCGAAAGTGACTGCCGGAGTGTTTCCTGCAAACGGATGTTTGCCGGAAGCGAGCTGGTAGAGCACCGCGCCGGCGGAGAACAGGTCGGTACGCTGATCCACGTTGAGCCCGCGAGCCTGTTCGGGCGACATGTATGCGACGGTGCCGACGGCCATCCCCGGACTGGTGAGCGTTCCTTCCGGTGCTCCGGCCGTGGGGGTGGCCGATCCGAAAGCTGCAGCGGGATCGCAAGGTGAGGCGAGCTTGACCAGCCCGAAGTCGAGCAGTTTTATCTGACCGCGTCGCGTTACATAAATATTGGCGGGCTTGATGTCACGGTGAATTATTCCCTTGGCGTGGGCTGCTTCGAGCGCGTCGGCAATCTGCATGCCGATCTTGATCACCTGCTCTTGCGGCATAGGACCGGCAAACTCCGGACCTGCCAGCGTTCCGCCCTCGAGCAGTTCCATAACGATAAACGGGCGTCCTTCATGCTCGCCAATGTCGTAGACGGTGCAGATATTCGGGTGGTTCAGGGCCGATGCCGCCTTCGCTTCGCGCTTGAATCGCCCAAGGACTTCGTCATTGGCGGGCAGCGCTTTGGACAGGATCTTCAGTGCCACCGGGCGTTCAAGGCGCGTGTCCCGCGCCAGGTAGACCGCACCCATGCCGCCGGCACCCAGTTCCTCGACGACAAGGTAATGTCCGATGGTTTGGCCGATCATTGCCTTAATCTCTCGAATGACGAATCCCGAACTCCCGCTCCACGTGATCAGCGCACAATTCTGCCTGCGATTTGCGGCCAGCGAACAAGTGACTCCAATGATCCATTGATACGGATTTCGAGTGTTCCTGCATCCTAGCCGCTCGAAAGCCGCCAGCGAAACTATCGTTTCGACGGCGTTCAGGGGATAGACAACATCCGGGCGGCCGGAAATCCGACCGCGATCGCGACAATCCCGAGTGCTCGTGTGGTACATGCTCTCATGGTTCCTCCTTTACGGGCAACTACTTCCTTGGATCGAGGCCATTTCGGTGCGGTGAGACTGATTTATCGCGCCAGTTGTTTGGAGCCATTCTATAACATCAGTGAGGAGTACGAATGAGCAGGGGGCGCCAGGCTTTATGCATCCATGCCTCTGTTACAGGAGAGTCTGCGCCCTCGAACTCGGTCTCGGTGCGCGTGAAATAGGCGCTGATTCGCTGCCACGGCGTCCCATTACCAGCTCTGTGAAGAAGCATCGCCACGAATGACACGGATTCAAATCCAAAGAATTCGTGCCGTTTGTGCTTTTCGTGGCTGCTATTTATTTCCTGATGTATTTCTCGGGATTCTTATCGAATTTCTGTTTGCAGTCGTCGGAACAGAAGTAGTAGGTGCGGCCGCCATGGGCACTGGTTTTGCCGGCGGCCGTCGCCTTGTGCTCGCGGACATTCATCCCGCACACCGGATCTGTGGCCGGTTCGCCGTAGATGCCTGCCGCGGCAGCCTTCATGCGGCTTTCGGAGTCGATCAGGAAGGTTCCCGAGACCGCGACGCGCTCGCCCGGCTTGAGCCCGCTGACAATTTCGACATTGTCGCCAAGGCGCCAACCGGTCTCGACGCGACGTGGTTCGAATACGCCATTTCCGCGGGCCACGAACACCGTCTTATGAAGGCCGGTATCGAGAAGCGCATCCCCCGGAACGGTAATCGCTTCGGGCAGGCGGACTGGAACCTCGATGTCGACGAACATATCGGGCCGAAGCGCATAACCTGGATTATCGGTCTCGAGACGAATCTTATTGGTGCGTGAAGCCGGATCAAATTGCGGCAGGACATCGCTGACGCTGGCACGGAAGCTCAGCCCCTGATCAGGAAGATTTACTCTTACGGTCGACCCGTGCTTGAAAGATTGCGCCTCGCATCCGAAGACGTCCGCGACGATCCATACGTGACTCAGATCGGCGATCCTGTAAAGCTCCGTTCCCTTCTCGAAGCGCTGCCCGAGAGTGATGTTCCTGGCAATGATGAAGCCCGCCGCGGTTGCCCTGATTTCGATGATGCTGGAGCCTTCCCTGGTGTGCCTGATCTCATCCAGCTGGCAGTCGCTCATACCCAGGTTACGGAGGGCGTTCCGGTACCCCTCGATAGTAGCATCGGTCAGATCGAGCTGCTCTTTGGTCTCCTTGGCACTGGCCTGAAACCGGTCGAGCGAGCTCAAACCATAAAGATAGGCCTTCATCGCCGAGAAAGACTCCGGCGCATAAATGTTGGCCAGCACCTGGTCCTTCTTGACCAGGCTGCCGGTAGTGACGGGAAGGGTCTCCCGCACCCACCCGTCCACGGCCGCATTGATGCGGTAGATGCGGGTTTCGTCGGGTACGACCCGCCCCAGGACTCTGATGCTTTGGCTCCCGGCTGCCATCTTGACGGTGGCCAGCTTTACGCCGATCAGCTGTTGCCTTTCCGGGCTAACCTGGATGGTCCCCGGCGGCGAGATGCTTTCCTCGGTTCCCTCCCTCGAGCCGGCATCGTCCGCATAGACCGGCTCGAGCTGCATGCCGCAGTCGGGAGCGATCCCCGGTTTGTCGGACTTGTATGCAGGATGCATGGGGTCGTGATAGTACAGGATCCGGCGGCCGGCCGCTGCTGGATTGGCACCGGCGGAGTGCTTTGAATACCATGTACCGGCAAGGAATGAGCCGGCTATTACCAGGAATAAAAAAATTGCATATCGAGGTTTCCACATATCCGATTTCCCTCGCGCCTGTCTCCGCGCCGCAGGCTCCTTGAAGTGCGGCGGCATGCCGCCGCTTTGGAGATTACGAAAGCTGAAAGCGGCGTTGCGCCGCCACACTCCAAGGCCGCACCGTTGTCGCAACTAGGTCACTACCAGCGCGTGCATCATGTCATGTTCTTCATGCTCGAGGATATGGCAGTGCCACACATACTCGACGCCGCCGGTCCGTGGGCTTGCAGGCGTCGGAATGACAACGCCTGCCGCGGTCTTGATCTGCGCCTGCGACAGGTCAAACTTCATGATGACCCGGGTCACTGTTCCCGGATACATCGGCACCGTCTCCTTCCACCCCGTCTCATTCGGTTCAGGCGGGATTACCGGGCCGGTGGGCAGATAAGGCGGGCCACTGGTGACATTCACTACCTGCCGGTTGATAATCTGGACGTTCACCAGGTGGAAGTGCATCGGGTGCGTATCGCCGGTGGTGTTAAAAACCTCCCAGATTTCCGTACTGCCCGCACTGACATTCTCTGCGGTGGCGCCCACATTTTTCCCGTTCCCAGGGCCATCAATATAGGCTGCGTACCCAAAATAGGGCGAGCCCAAGGGTGCCGCCTCATTGCCGAGGATCTGGACGAGCCGCCCATAGGCGTCGAAATACTCGTTCAGGCTTTTAAAGCGGCGTGGAATGTTTCCCGGGACATTGGCACGGCCCGGCCGTACAAAGAGCGGGTCGATTCCTTTGGTCAAGTCGGTCGAGGTGTTGATCTTCAGAGGCGCATCGCTGCCTGTGGCAGCGACAACCTTGAAGCGCATGAGGACCCGTGTGTTGGGGCCATACCCGGCTTGCGTGGTTCCGTTGACCGGATTGCCGACTCCAAACAACCCGCTCCCGACATTCCAGCCCGGGAAGTAGTCGTTGCGATCATCCCCGCTCGGGAACGGCGCGGGTGCATCGGAGTAGAGAATGAGGCTCTGCCCCGCGTATCCTGAGAAATCGATCAGGAGGTCGGGCCGTTCCGCGGGAGCCACGATCAACGATTTTTGAACTTTGGACGGGTCGACGGACCCGGTCACCGGATCGGGCTGTCCCGGTGGAAGTTGGAACGGAATGTTGCTTGGTATCAGCGCCGGCCGCGCCAGGAACCCCCCCTCAGTCCCGATCTGCAGATATGCCGCCTTCCCAGATAGCTGTGCGTCGCTGCTGTTCCTCCAGATGAATGGCATGTTGGTCGGTATGCCGCTGCGGTCCAACGTGATCCCGTTGGGGCTGCCGTCATCCACGTAAAGCTGCAGGTTGAGGAACCGGGCGTTACAGGCGTTCAGAAGCCGCAGCCGATAGCGGCGCGCCTCGACTCTAGCCTCGGGGAAAACGGTTCCATTAACTAGCATCGTGTCTCCGAAGAACTCGGGAATTGATGATGGATCGGGAAGAGTGAGACCACCTGCCCCCAAATCCCAGCGCCCAATGCCGCTGTTCTGGTTGGGCTCATAGGTATGGGCATACCACAGACTGCCCGGGCTCGTGGCCACGTGCGCGACTATGTTGTTCCAAAGTTTGTCTTTCTGGTTGATATCGTTGCCGACGAAAATCTTGTCCTGGAAAACCAGCGGGATCTCATTGCCTCCGGCCTCGATGTAGTTCGGCAAACCGGCGTTAATGAGACTCGCTTCAAATGAATCCCGGATCAGCATTGCCGAAGCAATTCCGGCATAGGCGTTCAGCCGTGTGATGCCGACCGCATGGTCGTGATACCACATGAACCGCGCGCTCTGGTTCAGAGGGTAGTAATATTCGGCCTCGTTATCCGCGGCTCCCGGATTCAAGGTTTGGTTGTTGAGAAAACTCGCGCCATGCAGCCCATCGGGATTCCACCAGTCAAACGGCCCTCCGTCGCTGATCCAAGGGACCAGACCGCCGTGCAAGTGGGTGGCCGTCCGATTGATCGCCTGGTTCGCGCCCGGGATGGTGGTATCGACAGGTATGATGTGTCTGTATACGATGTTGCTGAATAGTTGGTTCCGGAACGTGATCTGGATTGGTCCCGCCTCTCTATGGGCCACGATGATCCCGCCCAGGTGAGTGGGAGTGACGTTCCCCCCCAGTCCGATCGTCGGAACAAAGCCCCAAAAGGTTGTCGGGAACATCCTTGCCGCAGGCGGAGTGATCTGGTCCTGGAACTGCTGGATGCCAATAGTGTAATGGGTTACGCCGGTAACCGGCGCCGGTGTAGGATCAGCCAGAGCCACTGGAATGCCTCCGGGACCCACGCCGCGCAGCCTGGTCTTGAACAGCGGAATCCGCGGGCTCTGGTAAAACGCGTAGGCATTGCGCAGGCTTGCTTTGTACGCAAGAAGCCCTGCCGCGCCAATTGCGGTCGTCCTGACAAACTCACGTCTTGTGAGTTTCAAACCTCTCATGAATCTCATAGGTTCTCTCCTCGGGATGTCGGCCACCCCTCCCGTCAGTCCTGCTCAGTTCACCGCACTCGCGGTTTGAGGAGAACATTTCTGCTGGTTGACGATTCGAAGAAAGACAGTTCATACGTCTTGATTCACAATCGATACAATGAGAACCGTGCTCAGTGCCAAAATCTAAGCGGAGGAAGGATACCCCCGCATTCTGGCCTGTGCACCCGTTCTCCCGTATGAAGACAAGCTTCATTATCACGACTGAGTAACATGGGTAGAACGCTAAAGGTAGCAAGTAGCTGACAGTCTCTGTCAACTGGTTGACATTTGATTCCTAAGGCGCCGGTTAAGAAAGAGACCTCGCACAAACAAAAGCCTGCCACGGATAATTTCATGGAGACTGTGCTGCGGGACAAGAACTCCCGGTGCTTTTAGAGGTGCGGGCAAACGGCCTGGTTGCCACTCGAGTTCTGATCCTGCTGGTTCGAGAACAAAGGCCCCAGGCAAGGCGTTTAGAACTGCACGCAGCGAGCGGGCAGTCTATGTGAATGCCCTGGCTGACCCTCGAAGGAAATCGCCGTCGACTAGGAATCATCCTAGTTCCAAATGGGCAAGCCATATGTTGAAATGAGGATGTCCCTTCATTGACCGGCTGAGGCCGGGCGGTTCTTGGAAAGCGAAACGATCGTAACCTGGCAGGTGGATTTCTCGAATCGGAAGCGATAGAAGGCGGATGTCCCCGACGATCTGATTCGGTCGGAAGTCCAGGCGCAGGACGGTCACCCGATGCGCGACATCGGGTGGGAGTTATCGATAGCTTTCTTAGGATTCTCTAACCGATCAGGGTCCGCTCGCTTGGCACTGAGTTTGAAGGCATATGCCTATGAGAGACGCGGAAAATGGCGGCAGTTCCGCTCGCTGCGTTGACTGCGCAGCGCAGGCGAAGTGCAACTTCTTCTCGTCCCCCATTGTCCAGGCAGTCACCGAGAGGGGATTCTACGGCCGGGGTTACCTGATCGTCCAGCAAGGCGAGGTCGCCCGCGAAGTCTTCATGGTGAGGGCAGGATGGCTCCGCTTGTCGCACGTGTCGGCGTCCGGCAAGGCCGTCGCGGACCTGGTCGGTCCGGGAACCCTGCTGGGTGTGCCGGAAGTTGTGACCGGAACTCCTCACAAGAACAGCGTTGAAACCCTCGAAGAATGCGATCTTGAGTGGGTGAACGCCGACGCATTTCTTTCACTCCTCACGACGAGTCCGCTGCTCTCCCTGGAACTGCTGAAGACGGTCAGTCAGCAGGTCCTGAAGTTGGCGAGCCGGCTCAATGACCATGCCGGCGGGCTGCCGTCCGGCCGACGGCTGCTGCTCGCCCTTCGGGAAATCTCGGAGAATTGCGGTGCCCTAACGCCCCAAGGCGTCAGGATCAGGCTCCCCTTGTCGATGCAGGATCTGGCCGACAAAGTCGGCTGCTCGCGGCAATGGATCTGGAAAATGCTGGGCGAGCTCGAAGCCGAAGGATATCTCCGGCGTAAAGGGAGTTGGATCACTCTCCTGGCGGCCAGCGCCAATGCCCGGTCAAAGCTGGGAAAATCCGCCTAGACCCGTTACTCATCAACCGTCCTATAGTGCGAGCGCGGGGACGGGAAGTGCGTTCGCAGTCGGTGCGACGGACCGCATTAAATAGGAGTCCGCTCATGATCCTCTATCGGATTCTCCTGGCTTTGGTGTGTATGGCAGTGGCTGTCAATGCGCAAACGAGTGCCCCGAAAGTAGGAGAGCACGCGCCTCCGCTGGCGCTGGAGACGATTCTGTCGTCGCAGCCGGCCGGCTCGCCTACCTGGGATTCGCTCCGGGGGAAGGCTGTTGTCCTGGAGTTCTGGGCCACCTGGTGCGGACCATGCATCGAGCAAATCCCTCACCTGAACGAACTGGCCGCAAAGCTCGCCGGCCGTCCGGTCCAGTTCCTCTCGATCACTGATGAAGACCGGGATAAGGTAGCAAAATTCCTGGCGACGCGCCCGATCTCAGGGTGGGTTGCGCTGAATCCGAGCCGCTCGCAGTTCAAGGCCTACGATGTAATAGGAATTCCGCACACGGTTCTCGTGGATCGGAATGGCAGGATCGCAGGCATCACCCATCCACAGCAGGTGACAGAAGCCGTGTTAAAGGATTTGATTGCGGGAAAGACGATAAAGCTTGCGCCCCCAATTTTGTCTACCATGCCTGATCTGAGACAGGATTCGACCGTGGCGCTACTGGATATCCTGATCAAGGCTCCTAGCGGGAAGCCAGCAGCCGTTCCATTTTGGACTTGACCATCATCCACGCAAGATCCGCACCACCGAGCTTGCCTCGCGTCTTTCCGAGTTGAATCAGGGACCGGATTCCATCCTTGGGCACTCGGGGTTGCTCCGACACAGGTTTCCGCGCCAGCGTCAGGGAGTCCGTGGGACAGGTGGAGACACAGAGGCCGCAACCGATGCACCGATCGGAATTCAGCGCCACCCTTTCGCTTTCCAGCTGCAGAGCGCCCATCTGGCAGCGGGTCGTGCAGGCGCCGCAACCGATGCAGGACTCGGATCTGGCCACTGCCCTGAAGGGAGAGGAAACCAGTTCGGCGGGCCGGGGATAAGTCTTGAGGCTCCCCAGCACGCCGCAGCAACAGCCACAGCAGCAGCAGATGTTCGTAGGCTCCTGAGCATTGCCTGGCTGCAGCACAAGTCCGGCCTCATCCGCGCGGGCGAGGATGTCGAGAGCCTCCTCCCGTCCTATGGGCCTTCCCAATCCGTTGCGCTGATACAAGTCGGCGCCCAACCCGAAAACCAGACAGGCTTCCCCGAGTTTACTGCAGCCTTCGCCGGCCATGCCCCGCTCGCGCCTGCAGATGCAGGGAGCCACCACAATCTTGCTTGCCCTGCGCACCAGCTCCTCCGCCCTTTCATACGGGAGAATGGTCAGCTGATGGTCCAGGCTGCGGTTTACCGGGATCGTGCGCAATTGCGGGAACTTCCAGGCTTCACGGAACAACACCGGGAGGTATTCATTGAATTCCCGGACGAGTTCCGGGTCGAGGCTGTTCACGTGGAATTCCCAGATGCCGATGACAAATTGAGCGGCCATGTATAGGGCCGGCTTCGCCTCGGGGCAAAGGCCGATGATCAGCCCCTTCCGGGCCATCCCGGCCAGGCGCTGTTCCGCCTCGGCACGTCCGATTCTGGCGCGCCGCGAAATCACGCCGGCTTCTTCAGGGATCAGGCTTACATGTACGGCGAGCTCGGCTTCCTCCGGAGTGAACAGTCTGCGCAGTATGCGCAATTCCACGCCGCTTTCCGTTGGAGGAAATCCGCCGGGAAGGTTGTCCAGGTGGCCGGCAAGCTTCTGGTAAACGTCGGTCATCATTTCCATCCGATCTCGGAGCAACTGGTTGTCCCCGGTTTAAGGTTGGCCATACGGACGGGGCCCATTATAGGGCGCCGGTCCGCTCTCTGCCAGCTGAATGCAGCCTGGTCTGCGGAACATCCAGAATCAGAGAGGAAGGCCGGTCAGACAGGGCATCCCACTTGGGCTCTGGCGGCGGCGTGCGGACATTCTCTACTTCGGACGGGACGGCCTGGTACTCGATCGAGCGTGCGTGCGTGTCGAGCAAGATGGTTACCATGTTGGGGATTTCGAGCGGCGGATCAGTCGGCGAGATTCGGCCCAGGCTGTATGCCACCAGGGGGCTGGGGCTCTTGCGATACCAGAAATACAGCGCCGCCGGCCTGCCATCGCGCAACTTCTCCCACCGGGAGGGCGAGAAATCGTGATTCGCGACATAGTCCAGGAACTCGTCATTGCGGCCAAATCCAAATGCGCTGTCGGCCGGTGGTTTGAGGAAACCCAGGTTCTTCGCGATCGTGGCGGCGCGATCGGCGAGGATCTGCGGAGACAACTCGAATGGCGTGAGACGGTGCAGCATGCCCCGCGACGAAGGAATCATGAGCAGAAGGCACAGAACCAGTGCCGCCAGGCAAGCCACCGCCACGGCCGGCCTCAGGGCTCCTTGCATCGGTGACGCCGCCACCATCTCGGGGGAAGGGGTTTCACCGGCTGCCAGTGCCTCCGCCAGCGGATCCCGTCCTGGGAGCGCCGCGGCGATCTGGAATGCCGATGGCCTTGCATTGGGATCTTTGTCCAGGCAGCGCAGAATGATGCTCTCGACCGAGGAGTGGATGCCCTTGGCCAGGCTTGATGGCCGAGCCAGGACGTTCCGCTCGCGGAGCCGGTCAAGTTCCGGGAAACTGTCGGCCTTGAATGCCCGCTGGCCGGTAAAGATCTCATACAGGACCAGGCCAAGGGCATAGACGTCACTCTTGACCGAGGCCTCCTGGCCCGCAAGTTGCTCAGGAGCCATGTAGGCCGGAGTGCCCGCACGAAGGACGTCGCCGGGCCGCTGGCTGGCCAAAGCCGCCAGACCGAAATCCGTGATGCGCGCCCGGCCGCGCCCGTCGATCATTCTGAGCGCGTATTCCTCGATGCCCGGATTCCGCCCCTCCCGCGCAGCGCAGGTAAATTCCTCGGCGAGTTGCGCGAGCAGCGCATCTTCGGAAGTGACCGCCTCAAGCTCCTTCCCGCACGACGGGCAGCTTGGCCTGCCGACCGCTACGATGGCTGCACAAGATGGGCATCGGGTCATGGGCGGCTATTGTAGCACTACTCATCATTGATCATTCAGGATAGTGCCATTTGATAAAGCCTGTACTTCTTATATAGCACGCCGCCAATTTCCGCGTCGAACTTATTAATCAGATCGTTATCCTCGAGATTCCAGCCAAGTTCGCACCATGCGTATCTGCCATTTGCTCTCACCATTGTCTCATGGAATATTTCCGCTATGAGACCCGTCTTCCGGTATTCGGGCAGACAGCCGCCGACAAGGGCTCTGCAGCCTCTGATATTCCGCTTGTACCATAAAAACTTGACCATTCCCCAGAGGTTCATTTTCCCGTTAAGCTTTTTTAGGACTTCGTTGGCATTCGGGACTGTGAGCCCGACTCCGGCAGGCTTGCCATCCAATTCGGCAATTATGATCAAATCCGGATCATAAAACGGTCTCAGGCTTGCTGCGGACAAATCCATCTCCTCGTCTGTCATGGGAACAAAACCCCAGTTATTCTCCCAGGCGAGGTTATAGACTGTTTTTATGATCTCTACATCCCGCTTGAAGTTCTTTGGATCAATGGAACGGAGAACAAATGGGGAGCTTTTTTTCGCCCTTTCCATGATCTTCTCGATCCTCGCAGGTATCGAGGTCGCAGACCCTTTCAGGAATGCAAATAGATCTTTTGCCTTTATAAAACCGTACTTTTCTGAATACTCAAGATAGTATTCGGGATTGTACGGCATCATGAGCGCGGGGTCTTTGTCAAAGCCTTCCAGCAGGAAGCCATATTCGTCGTTGGAACTAGGACTCGCGGGCCCTCGCATAAAGGCACACCCTCTGGCCCTGCACCAGACCGCCGCTGCGTCAAACAAAGCTCTGGCTACATCGTACTTTTCTGTAGTTTCGAAAAAGCCGAAGAATCCCGCCTTCTCATTGTGAACCCTATCGTGGTTGTCATCTCTTATCGCAGCGATTCTTCCGGCGACATTGCGGTCGCTGATGGCGATATAGAGCTCTCTTTCCGCATGGTTCCAGAACGGGTTTTTCCCGGGAGTGACCAATCTTTCAACTTCATTCTTCAGTGGCGGGACCCAGTGGGGATACTGTTTATAAATCTTCCAGGGCAAATCGATAAACTCTGCGAGTTCCTTTTTGGTTTCGACTTTTTTTACTTCTATGGGCATGGTGTTTTCCTGAGGATCGCCCTCCGCATCAATCCCTGGATCCTGTGCAGTGATGCATAAAGTTAAAAAAATCTAATTAGAGTGCGTTCGAGGATCGAATCCCGCTGACGACGAACGTGCGGCGCGGAAAAAGTAGGGATCCGGCGTAATCTGCTGGCGCTTCCGGTGTCCGCCATCCTTGGGATGATACACAAAAACAATGCCGCGGGGTGCCGACTTTGTGAAAATATTTCACGGATTCCCCGAGCGCGGGCACAGGAGGCTGTGCGAGTAGCGCTTTGGCATCGCGGCACGGCGGGGGCGGGCCGGTCCAGGTCGCTCGCGAATCACTTCGCTCATGATTTTCCGCGGCGAGACGCGTCCGTAGAGGCCGTCAATACCTGCAGGATCCAGCCTCATCGCCATATGCGCGCAGGAGCGCTTCATCGGCCTGGAAGAAGTGGTCGGAGGGCGCCAGGATGTAACCGCCGCCCTGTCCGGCCTCTTCGAAGCAGGCGCGCACTGCCCGGCGGGTTTCTTCCGGTGTGCAGGCAACGAAGTGGTGGAACTGGTCGAAGCCGCCGATCATGCAGACGCGCCGGCCGATGCGCTGCTTCGCTTGGCGCAGATCGGCGTCTCCGCCCATCGATCGCGGTGTGAACGTCTCCATCGCGTCGGGTCCCATTTCGACGAGTCGCTCGAGTATGGGCATCATCCCGCCACATGTGTGATACACGATGCGCAGGCCGGCCTGGTGCGCGGCGGCGATGAGCGGTATGTCAAACGGGGCGACGAAGCGATCGAATAGCGCCGGGGAGATGACCGTAGAGGAGGCGTCGCCGCCGCCGAGTTCGAGAAGATCAAAGGGCGCACCCAGCGCCGATTCGATCCAGACGAGCTTGCGGTGCTGAAGGATGGCCAGCAACTCGGTTACCCACGCGGGATCATCGAATGTCTCCACAATCAGCTCCTCGATGCCGAAGAGCACGGCTGCGTCCTGCCAGCAGCCCGGCTGGCCGTAGATCGGGAAGCCGGGGACGGCACCGCGCACGATGCCGCGCGCGCCGAAGGCGGCGGCCTCACGTTGCACCTGCTCGGTATCGCAGAGAGGGATGGGTGCATAACGTGCGATCAGGTCGATGTCGTTCTTCTTTTTGATCAGGCGCTCCCTCACCCAATCTGTCCGCCCATCGTTCTGAAGCACCATGGAAAGCGAGCCGTGCGGGGTGATAATGTGGAAACGCGTTGTGAGGTAGTGGGGAGCCGGGAGGTCCTCGCGCTCGACCCGCCAGTCTCTGACAGATCCCGTCGCATCGCGGCGCAGGCCCGTAACCCAACGGATCGCGTCGAGGCCGAAGCGGTCGAAGAATTCTCGCTCACTGATGCCGCCCCTACCCGCCAGGAACGACGGCATCAGGTGATGCGTCGTCGCCGGCAGGCGATCCGGCACCTGCCGATCCAATGCCGCAAGAAGGCGCTCTCGAGAATTCATCGATTTCCCGCTGGAAGCCACGAAACACACGGAAGATTGTTGTCGTGTTCCGGTTACTGTTCAGTCACTGCATGATGCGGCCTGCCATGCGCATCATGTAGTCGTGATCTATGAACGGATCGTCATCGATATGGCGCTCCATGAGCGCGATACGCCTCCGCAGCAGCTCCTTGAGATTGCGGCCGTGCATGAGCGGCGTCTCGCCAAAATCGGTCGTCGTCATGAATTCGACGCCCGAATCGAACAGGCGCAGCAGCGCCTCGCTGTTCGCTATCTCCATGCGCATCATATTGCCGAGCAGCACCCGGTGCCTGCGCTTTCCAGCCGCGGACTTGGCCTCCATCCATCCGTAAACACCCGCAATCCATGCCGCCACGTTGCGCTGCGTCATGATCCAGCAGCGGAGGGCCTTCAGCCGGACGGTCTGGTCCTCGATCACGTTGGCCTTCCCCAGAATCGCACCGGCCCTACCCGCCGCGGATTCCAGCAGCCCGATCGCTTTGTCCAGAGCAGGCCAGACGCCCCCGTCAATCCGCGCCACGTCGAGACGGCTTTTCTCTGCGGTGGTCAGCCGAAAGAGGACGTCGCGGCTCAGGTCGACGTTGTTCGGGTTGTGCGGCGTCGTACACATGAAGTCTTCATAGTACGCCCGATCCTTCCGCGGAATTGCCTCGATATTCGGCACCAACGGCCGCACCCACAGGCGGTACCACGTAAAGCCGATCGTCGAATACAGCGTGGAGATATTGGGAAAGGCGAGCATCGCTTCCTCTGCCAGACTCCAGGCACGCAGCAGCATCGGCGCCAGCTCTCTGCCGGCCCAGCGGCGCGCAAGTCCTTCCACCTCCTTGTCCATCTTCGTTGCCGGGTCGAGCTGGAACCGCCTGAGCACTTCATGATTGATGTTCCAGGGTACGAGTTCGGGCGGAAAGGTCCCGCCGATCTGGGCGAGGTGACGCACGCCGTTGTTACGGAGCAGCTTCAGGCGGCGGTGTGTCAGCCGAGGATACGGAACCCCGATGAGCGGAGCGAACATCTGGTGTGGTCCGGCTGCAAAGTAGAAATGGACGTCGGCGGAGCGGCCTTCGAGTTCGGCCATCTGCATCCGTTCGCGCCTGGCAAATCGGAGTTGGTAGACGGATCCGCCGTTGATCTGCTTGGAGTCGGGATAGCGCGGGTGCGTGTACGGCATATCCCAGCCGCGCGCTATGAGCGAAGCCGTCTCGACATCGACGCCCGTCTCGAGCCCGCGCCAGATAGTGTCGTGCTCGCCATAGAACGATTCGAGGCGGGTGATGACGCGGAAGTCCGGGTTGACCCGTCGTGCGGCATCTCGCAGCCCGCGGAAAAAAGTGAGCGCCCATTCTCCTGCAACCCGCGCGATCTCCGCGTCGTCCTTCCACTCGCGGATCATATAGGCGCCGCCGTTGCGTCCCACATAGAGCGACTTCGTGTGTTCGAAGCCGGAGCCGCTGTCATTGGTCCAGATTGTGAGGTAACCCAGCTCAGGGACCTCGCGGAGCAGCTTTGTGATCATCTCGGCGTAGTGCTCCCGCACGAGCGGGTGGGTGATGGTCAGCGTAAAGCGAGGCTTGAAGGAGCGGAACGGGTGATCCACGCGGGCGCCACGCAGCATGGGATAACGCGTGAAGAACTCCTCGGGGACGGTCCGCGGTTCGAAGCACAGCAGTCCCGGCACGAGGCCGAATTTGCGCGCGAGGGCTGCGTTCTCCTTCAGATAGGCGAGGTTCGCCGAGAGGTAGTAGAACGGATAGAGGCCCTTGTTCAACTTCGAGTAGACGAACTGATCGAGCGCTGGACAATAGGTGTAAAACATCGGGTACACCTCTCCCTTCGGTCCCCTCTCAAACCCCATGGGGAAGGCGAGGCCGTTCACTTCCAGGTGGGTGAAACCGCACTCAGCCAGGCGGCGCACGTAGGTCTCGCGGCTCAGGCCGTGTTGAATGCGGCCTTCCTGTGTGAGGAAGAGGTCGTAGCAGGGACGGTTCCACGAAAACGCCGGTGTGAGCGTGAGGCCATCCTCGAGTTCTTTCAAATCGTGGTCGGCAAGAACGTCAAGCATGTACGAAACGGCGGCGAAGAGAAAGCGGTTGTGAGTGGCGGAGAGCATGCCTGATCCATCCCGGCGCAGCCGGATCACGACCCGCTCGTGCTCAGCGCCTCTGGACCGTTCCGGTGCGTCCACGAGTTGGAAAAGGCCGGCCGACCGGCGCCCAGTGATCCGCCCGCGCCTGACTACGGTCGCGCCGCTGCGGCATGCGATAGCTCGGGCGGCCGTCTCAAACACCTCGGATGCATCAGCCTGTATCAGGACCTGGCGGATCATCTTCAACGCTTCAGCAACAGTCATAGTCAATCCCTGGGCTTTCTGTCATGAGCCTCCGAGACTTGGAGTCTCAGGGTCTTTGAGTTTTTGAGGCCAGGATTAGGTGCCATCCCAAGGACCCCAGGACTCGCAGGCTCCAAGGAGCGCACGACTCGCGGGCAATATTCAACGAAACGGAATCTCAAATTGGGCAGTTCCTCGGACGGCGGCATCAAAATCCGCGTAACGGCTCTGCTCAACCGTCACGGCGTGGAACGGCACGTCATGCCCGTTGCATCGGACTGCCCGTGGTTCCGCTCCGGCTGGCAACAGCACGTGCAATCCGGCTTCCGATCCATCTGCATCGACCGTGAGCACGATCTTGTCCGGCAGCACGCGCACCTGGTAGGCGATGCCGCGCTCCGAGCATTCGTAGCCGACTGAAACTTCCGCCTCCTCGATGCCGGCCGCCGGCCAGCGCGGCGAGATTTCCACACAGTCAAATCCCCGGCCTCGATCCACGACCCCTGCCAGGCCTTCTGTCAGTGCCCAGCACATCGCACTCGATCCCCAGCCGTCTGTCGGAGACGCTTCCGGACTCGTGCTGGTCTCTATGCTGCTCGGCCTGCCGTCCGGAAAATACCAGAGGTAGGTTGAGCCCGTTTTCGACACCAGGTCGAAATACCGGCGCAGGATGTCCACGCCGTATGCCTCGAACCCGTGCCCGAGCGCAGCCCGCGCCAGCTCTCCTCCGACGAGCGGCATGATGCCGCCGTTGCAGTACGCGCCACGCACGAGGCGCTCATCGCCGAACACTCCGTCGGGAAACGGCGGGTCGATTGAGAACCACTCGGCGAACGCCCGGCGTTCATCCCGCCTGCGCTGATACTCGCGCAGGATCGAGACCGCTTGCTCGTGGGTTGCCGCCCCGCGATTGATATCCATCGGATTGCTCAGGCTGAGCTGCTCCGCTTCGTCCACGCCGGGGATCACGGCGTCAGTAATCTTTACGAAGTGGGTGTAGAAACGGCCGTTCCAACAAATCCGGTTCAGATTGTCGCGCAAGGTTGCAGCGCGCGCCTCCCACTCGCCAGCCCGCGCCTGCTCGCCGAACCGCCGCCATAACGCCGCCATGATGAGAAACGCTTGATAGTAGCCGCTGTTGTCGCCGTGCAGGATGCCCCAGAACGTGTCGTCGGTGATCTGAAACTGGAGCCAGTCATGTCGGCCTGCCGTGTAAGCGAAGTCCCAGGTGTCGATCGTGTAGGCCCGCTTCACCAGGCCGCGGATGCGGTCCCAGTACCACGGGTGCGATGTGATGTAGGCCAGCGCCTTCTCCATCCGGGGCATCAGCTGTCGAATCCAGGCATCGTCGCCCGTTGCCTGCCACGCGAGCCACGCGGCCTTGACGAAGCGGTACTCGACATCGGCTTCGACCGGCACGCGCACGTACTTGGTCCAGTTCTCCCGTTCGCTCGGCAGCTTCTCCGGGAAGGTAGTGAAGTAATCGAAGATGCGGCCGCTCTCCGCCTGGGTCTCCGAGAAGTGCCGGATGGCGCTGGTCACGTCGCGCTCGAAGTATCGGAACGTCCGCATCATGTCGCCATGGTCGCGGATCCAGATCGAGCGCGTGTCCGCCGACCTGTACCCCCGGATGCGCTGCCCGTCGATTGACAGATCCAGGATGTCGCGCTCGAGGAACGAGCGCACGAGCGGATACAATTCGTCGAACTCGCGCCGGCCGGTCCGGATTCGGGTCTCACTTGCCACGGGTGTCAATCCTCACGGTGTCGCGCCAGTAACGCACCTTGTCGACGCCGCCGGTATCGGTCGACGCGTCGAAAGGCAAGCCGTGGAACGACTGGCCGTTCTGAAAGAGCACCTGCTCACCGCGCTGCGCTCTCGTCATATTGACAATGGTGTACGAGAGTTCTCCCTTGTTTTCCGAAGCGAACACCAGGTCACCGTCCGTTTCTAGCGATCCGTACGCGATCTTCCCTTTTTCATAGACATACCGCGGCCGGCGCCAGTCCCGCGCGATGTCCATGCGCAGGTCGTTCTTGACGCCGACGGTGATCACGCGGCCTCCGGCTTCGATCCTCACAGCCATGCCCGTGCGCGCGGGGACGGTCTCGATGAAGCGCAGGCGGTCCACCAGGGTCGAAGGCGATTGGTCTTTCCCGTGCGGGACAAGGACGGTTACGAAGCCCTCGGTGTGGGTCGGCTCGAAATGACTGGCGGTCATCTGGTAAATCGTCTGTTCATCCTGGTAGTGCCGCTTCACCGGTTCGATGCCTTCGAGCCGGTAATGGGTCTGTGGGAAGCAGATGAGCAACCGCCGATCGGTCGGGAGCTTCTCGGTGCCGATCACGTCGTACACGGTGTCATACCAGTGCTCGCCGCGTGCCAGGATCTGCCGCGTGTGCCAGAGGTTTGCCAGCGTGAAGTACTCCGCGGTCGCTGACTTGAAGATGTCGAAGACGACGAACATTTCCGGGTCCTTCACATACACTACCACCCGATCTGAATCATATTTCCAGCCATCGTCGATGAGCCGGGTCCGGCTGTAGTCGAACTCGGGCAATGCCAGGAAGTCGACCTTTCTGGTCCGAATCGGACGATACGAGCCCGCGTCACGCAGGAACTCGAAGAGCGGTTGCGCCGGCACCGGCTCCTTCGTGCTGTAACGCTGTTCGCCCTCCTTCTGACCCATGAAGATCTTTTCCGGGCGCACTATCAGCCGGTTGTGGAAGTAGTCCTGCCGATAGGCACCGAATGGCCCGCTCGGCATGTAGTCGCGGTACCCGCCGTCGTGAAGCAGCACCGACCCGCCCGACATGAGGAGGACGACGCTGTTTTCATCGGCATGGCCGTGGGTCATCTTCTCTTCCTCGACCGGGATCGAATCACGCAGATAATCGCGGAAGTTCAGGCCGCCGTCCCCCTCGTCACGGTAATTGAGGAGGAGGTAGGTCGCATCGGGCCTCCAGCCGTTGCGGAACACAACTTTCTTGCCCTGCACGTCCTCCATGACCTCCCCACTCAATGTTGCCGGCGGGGTGGCCGCCACATCGTCGCGGCCCCAGCGATACGCGTCGAGCAGGAAGCAGCCGAGGCCCGCGCTCGTAGGATTTTTGAAATCGACGAACTTCGCCGCGATCGCTTGCGCGGCCCATTTCATCGTCGGCTCGTTCAGCCGTGCAGCCGCGGCCTCGAAGAAGACCAGGAAGTGCTGCCAGTTCGACGTCCACTGGGCGTCGCCGAAATCGGGCACGACAGCCGCCGGCGACATCAGATTCAGGAAGTAGTGGGTGTAGTAATAAAACTCGGGTGTCTTGAAGAGCTCGTCCATGCGACCGAGCGCGTCGGAGTAGCCGAGCAGCGCGTAGACCCAGACGCCGTGATAGATGGTCGCGTCTTCGATCTCCCAGTTGCCCCAGTTATCGTCGCCGAGCGCCCGGCGCTGGGTCTCATAGGCGGCCGCGCGCGGATGGTTCTTCATGGCCCGTACGGCCCACGCCAGCGATTCGGCGCGCAACATCGTCCGGTTCATCGTGCCCCACTCGGATGTCTGCAGCAGATAGTCCATGCTGTGCGCGACCAGCGATTCCACCGCGACCGCTTCGGCGGTTGAGAGCTTTCCCAGGCGGTGAAGCGTATCGTAGGCCCGCACGAACCGCATCACGACAAAAAAGTCAGGCAGCGCCGGCACGCCGTTCGAGTAGTCGGGTCGCTTCCTGGCAGCCGACTCCGGGAACTGTGAGCGGTAGTCGCCATAGGTGAGCAGCACGTTTTTCGCGCGCTCGGCGTAGACAGCATTGCCCTCCTTCTCGAAGAGATAGGAGTAGATGAGAGCCATATCGATCAGGCCGCCGGGGGCCCGATAGCCGAAGGGGCTTTCCGGATCAAAAGTCGCGCGCCACTGCTTGAGGATTTCGCCCTGGTGATCCCACGTCCAATCGGCGGCCGCGCGGGCGTATTGGAGGTAGCGATCGCGAGGGATGACCGGCGCGGCTCGAACCGTCGTGCCCTGCGGAACTGCGGATGACGCGTGGTGAAGCAGCAACGGCGGCACTGCCAAGGCCGATAACAGGACCAGAGCGAAGACTGTTCCCTTGTGCGCCTGCATCATCGCCTACTCCTCCTTTCCTGTCCTCGAAAAGAACCGCAGCCTTACGCAGATGAACGCGGATCGTGGCAAGGACCGGGCCGCGATGGGCCTTTATCTGCGATCAATATTCTCTGAGCCTCGTCCTGGTCTCTCCAGGCGCGGAAGACCGCGAATACATTCTCGGGCTTTGCCCCGGGGCCGAACTCGCACTGGGCGATCACACCTCCGTTCGCATACAAGTTCGCACGCGCTTCACTGACGGCGCGTCGCACTTCGTCCGTCGATCCGAAGGCGAGCAGTTCCTGACGGTCCATCTCCCCCCAGAAGGTGATCCGGCCGCGGAATCGCCGACCCAGGTCCACCGCCCCCATGCACTTGATCTGGCTGTTGAGCGCATTCACACCGACCTCGATGAGGTCGGGAATGATGTCGGTGATATAGCCGTCCGAGTGCATGAACACGTACTTGCCGTGACGGCGGGCGATCTCGTTGTATTCGCGGTAAAAGGGCTTGAAAATCCGGCGCCAGAGGTCCGGCGCGATCATCATGCGTTGCTGTGTGCCCCAGTCGTCCATCAACACGATGGCGTCGACTTCGGTCCGAGCCCACGCCTCGACCTCTCTCAGATAGTGGTTGTGGATGCGTCCCAACAGGTGGAACAACTCGGGCGGCTGCTCTGCCAGGTCCATCAAAGCCTGCTCCATAGTACGGATGAAGGTGAGGCGTTCGAACGGACGCACCAGGGTGCCGGCGAGCACGAAGCGGTCGGTGTTCCGGCAGAAGCCGTTGACACCCCCGCGGTCGACAGCCAAGGTGGCGTCCGGCGTACGGAAATGATCAAGATCATCCCAGCCGCGGACAACCGGCTCCTTGACGATTCCGATGACGCCCCCGTGGATGTTCGTAAATCGGCAGCCCCACTCATCGATATAAATGCCCCTCTCGTAGCGATTGCCGACGATCGGCAGCGGCGCGCGATAGAGCGCCGGCGCGGTCACGATGTCATCCGGAAACTCAGCACGCAGTTTCGCAACCGCGGCGGGGTAATGCTGTTCCGCCCACGGCAAAATCCAGATCTGCCGCGGCACCGCCGGCGGCGAGGCGAACTCGAGAGTGCGTCGCACCAGCTCACGCGAGGTCATGATGCTCCACCCGGGAAACAGCGGTAATCGGAGAGACTGACCGACCGGCCTGCGACCGCCCACGCGACACCGGTTTCGCGGGGAAGCTTCCCCTGGCGATAGCAACACAGGAGGGTGTCGTCGAGGCCGGCGACGATCATGCGCCCGGGCGCCCCCTCCCGGCGCACCTGCATAACCGGGAACGATGGAATTTCAAACACCGAGTCATGCATGCCGTTGACGCAGAGCGTCTGCGCCATGGCGGCCTCGGGGCCGCAGGCGATCGTGCCCTCACCCCTCACGTAGTCAATGGCGGCGACCAGTTTCCGGAACTGCGATGTGTCATCCGGCGCGCCGTAGGACTTGAGGTTTCCCTTGCGGTCCAGAGCCACGATCTCACCCCCCTCCTCGCCGCAGGTGATAACCGCCTCCTCGAACTCAAAGTGGAAACGCGGGTCAATGGCCCGCTCAGTCGCGTGGGATGCGTAAAACAGCAGCTCGGTGCCATTCTCGGTCAGCACCCGGCACGCAGCCGTGTCGGCACTCTCGATCGAATTGGCCCGGTACATCTCGGCCTGCACCGATCGCGGCTGCGCGCTCAGGTGCATTTCAGACCCAAGGACGAAGAGGAGATTGTGAAGGAAATGCGCCATCGCGTTGTTCGCGGGGCTATCGAGCACCCAGCGTCCCGTAGGCTGATCCAGGAGACGGCCGGCCCAGTCGTTGCGGCCGTAGTAACCCGAGTCCCGGGGCCAGCAACAGAGCGTCGAGAGCCGCCTGGGGCACCCGAAGAGGCCGGCCAGGATGTCGCGCTTGAGTGCGAGTATCGCTCTGGAGTACGACCACTGGTAGCCGATCATGACCCAGCGGCCGGAGTGGTCCCTGCCCTCGACGAGTTCCCGGGCCTCCTGGATCGTCGCTCCCAGCGGCTTGTCGCAGAGGACCGAAGACCCGCGAGACAGCGCAACGAGGCTCTGCGGCACATGCCAGTGAATCGGCGAGGAGATCACGGCCAGATCGGCGTGGTGGCCTTCCTCATAGAACTCGTCGATGGACGAACAGGCCGGAATGCCAAAGTGGCTCACAACCGGCCACAGCAGCGAGCGCTCTGCCATCGGGTCCACAACACCCGCTAGTCGGCAACGCGAGGGCGGCAGCTCATCGAGCAGAGTCTTCAGATAATGGAATCCGTAGCCGCCAATGGCGACCATCAGAACGGTTACGGGCTCAGCGTCTTCTCCTGGCATATTGATAGCAGTTTGCTTTCCTTGGTGCGGGCAGAATATCATCGGTTGGGACTGAAATCATCCGGAATCATCCCGGCCCGGGGGTGTGATGAAGGAGGTTTCCAATGGCAGGATGCAACCAGGGAGGAAGAGCCGCCACCGCTGCGCAAACCGTAGCAATGGAAACGTATGCTCGGCACAGTTTTAACTATCTCTGTGAGATGGTTGACAAAGACGCGCAGCCTTATTTCAACATCTTCTGGACTACACCGGCCGAAGCCGCCCACGACTGGCCCGACTTCGGCGACGTGATGAGCCGGCAATTCCAGGCCGCCATCATGGCCCGATGTATGACAGGACAACAGGTGGGTATCGAGTCCAGGTGGCGCGAGAAGCTGGAGTCCTATCTCGATCCAGCCACGGGTCTGCTCTTCAGACCCAAGACCCACTATTCGAAGCACGTGGCCGATAGCGGCGACCAGGCGCTGACGCTCTATGCCCTGGCGACCGCATTCGCAGATCAGCCTGAGCCGGCGATGGAGCGACGCATCCACACCATGGTCGAGACGCTGCTGGGGCAGAGAAGGTCCGGCAAGCGTGACGACCTCAACGGTTTCATCCTCAAGAGTCTGATGGCCGCCGGTCGGTATGCCCCCCCGGCGGCAGCGCTGGAGCTGGCGGGCATGGTCGTGAGCGATACATTCATTCAAAAACCCGAGTTCCTCCCTGGCAACACTCTCCGCCAGGGCGCACACATGCACAGCAGCCTGCGCACCCTGCTAGGCACCGCTGATTACGCCATCTACATGCGGGATGCGGTGCTCCTGAATCGTATCAATGAGCTGTATCGCCACGTCCGGTCCCTGGGGACGCGGTTTGGTTTCCTGCCTGAGGTGGTCGGACGCCGCGGAGACGTGATCTCCTGCGAGACCTGCGCCCTGATGGATTACATCGGATTGGGCGTCACGCTTGCCAACCACGGCCATCCTGAGTACTGGGGCGACGTCGAACGCACCGCCCGCAACCATCTCATCGAGAGCCAGCTTGCCGATGGCTCCTGGCTGGTCTCCGATCCGTCGCAGCCCGATACCGCTCAGTTCACCTGGCGCGACATTGACCGGCGCATGCTTGGCGGCTATGCGGGCTGGACTTCACCCAACCACTTCCTTGCTGCGCAGGAATCGCTCAAAGCCCATTGGGGCGGCCCCGAGTTGAAGAATAAGGTCCGGGCCTTCCAGAACTGCTGCGGAGGTTCGGGCACCCACGCCCTGTTCATCGTCTGGAAGAATGCGGCGCGTTTCTTCGACGACTGCCTTTACGTGAACATGCACCTGGACAAGCTGCTGCCCCAGGCCGAGATCCGCTGTTTGCAGCCCTACCGGGGCGAGTTGACCATCCGACTCAAGCAAGACTGCCGCGTGCACGTCCGAGTCCCCGACTTTGCCGGCGCCGCCGACATCCATGCTGAATCCGACAGGGGAGGTCTCGGGGTCGATGTTCGGGGCAACTATCTCGATTTCGGCCGGCGGCCGGCTGCCGATCTGATCACCCTCACTTACCCTCTGGAAATTCGCGAAGAGGAATCAACTGTCGGCAATCCCGGTTTCAAGCAGTACCGCTATCGGGTGACCTGGAAGGGCGACACCGTGGTGAGGATGCAACCGCTCGAAAATAGCGATGCGACCGGTTACTCCGACTCCGATCAATGCCAGGTGCCGATCTACTATGGCGCGGAAGGGCCGGGCCCGTTATATCGCCGCGACCAGATGCTCCAGGACATCAGCCCTGAGCCGGCGCGCATCCACCTCGATCGCGGCGCGCTGGATTTCTGGTTTCTGGCGTGATGAGAGTCCAGAGTCACCCACGATTCGCATAGCGCATTCTGGTGCGCGGGCACGCTGGTTCGATGTTCTTCTCTCACCGGCAACTCCCTGATCGATCCGGATGAGTTTCCCGTAATCGAGCGCTGGCCGAATTTCCCTTGCGCCGCGAGCGCTCCCGAGATAGAAATGCCTGCACGCATAAGGATCACAGCAAATGTACCTTTGGGGCATTCATGTCGTCGATCTGAGCATCATCGCGCTATACGTCGTGGTGATGGTGTGGCTGGGAAAGCGGGTATCAAAAAAAACCAGGAGTGAAAGGGAATTTTATCTCGCCGGCCGCAATCTCGGCAAATTCTATCAGTTTTTCCTCAATCTCGGATGCTCCACCAATGCGGATCAGGCGGTAGCGGTCTCGCGCGAGATCTACCGGCAGGGCATCGGCGGAATGTGGATCCAGTTTCTTGTTCTCTTTCTCACCCCCTTTTATTGGTTCACGACGCTGTTCTTCCGTCGCGTCCGGTTGACGACGATTGGCGATTATTTCACGGAACGCTATAACAGTCGTTTTCTCGGCGCAGGTTATGCCGTGTTCATGTTGGCGCTTTCGCTGGTCGGTAGCGGTGTCGGCTATATGGTCGCGGGCAAGACCATGGTTGCGATGGCGCCGAAACCGTTCGAGGAATGCACACCGGCCGAGCAGGCCAGCATCCGACAATTTGAAGAGTTCCAGGTGCTCGAAGCGCAGAAAGCGAACGGATTATCCGACGAGCGGCAAGCGCGATATAATGAATTGCGGGAGAAGAACAAAAAAGGCGAACTCAAATCGTTCGTATCCTATATCAGTCCGGTGTTTTTCTACTTCATGTTTGCGATTGTCGTTGCCGTCTACACCATGCTGGGAGGCTTCCGTGCCGCTGCGTTGACTGATGCCGTGCAGGGAATGTTGATCATCACATTCTCCGTGATGTTGATCCCGGTCGGATTAATAAGAATAGGCGGCTTCGCCCAGCTCCATGCGAAGGTGCCAGACTACATGTTCAACCTGTTCGGCTCGGCGACCTTGAGCGAATATGCCTGGTATACCGTGCTGGCGATGGTTTTGTCCAACCTGGTGTCGATTGTGGCCGTGGTTTCGGGGATGCAGACCGCCGGATCGGCCAGGAACGAGTACACTGCGCGCATCGGCATGATCGGCGGGATGTTCGCCAAGCGCATCCTGATGCTGTTCTGGGCACTTGCCGGATTGCTGGCTGTCGGGATGTACGCAGGGAAACTGAATGACCCGGACATGATCTGGGGATATATGACGAAAGACCTGCTGGCACCTGGGGCGATCGGCTTGATGCTGGTGGGGGTCCTTGCGGCCAATATGTCTGCCTTAGCCGCCGGCGCGGTCTCATACGCGGCGCTCTTCACAAATAACCTGTACAAACCACGCTATGCCGGCAAATCCGACAGGCATTATCTGAGGGTCGGCCGCATCGTCATTGCCGCCTCCTTGCTGGGTGGAATCGGTGTGGCGCTGCTCGTGAACAATCTGCTCGAGCTGTTCCAATATATCATTTCAATTCCGGCAATTTTCGGCGCTTCCATTTGGCTCGGATTTCTCTGGCGGCGCGTGACCAGGTGGGCGGTCATCATACAAGTGGCCCTCTGTATCGTGATATATGCGATCATACCAAATCTCTTCCAGCAGGTGGACGCGATTAAATATAGCCGTTCGTTTCTGCAGGAAACGAAACAACAATCGATGGTGGTAACCGTGCAGGCGCTGGCGCAGGATGTGAGCGAAGGGCGCGCCGCGGCGACAGGACAATTAATACAAAAAGATCATGTGATTCCTCCCGTGGGTATCCTGTTCGAGCGGGTGGCGAGGATAGACCCGGAAAATCCGCAATCGGCTAAGGTCGGGTTGGGCCGTTTTCACGCGGAAATCTGGATTCTTTCCTGGTTCGGCATCGATTTCTCGGGCTTCAGGAAATCACAGCTGGTGGCTGTCCGATTTTTCTTTGATGCGTTTTTCCCCTTTGTGCTGCTGTTCCTGATCTCATTCCTGACCCGACCTGCGCCAAGAGTGGTGCTCGACCGGTTCTTTGCCAGATTGCACACTCCGGTACAGCCGACTCATGAGGAAGATGAGAAAGTAGTAGCGGAATCGTATGCGCATCCGGCTAGATTCGAAAAGGAAAAGCTGATCCCGGGGTCACAATGGGAGGTTCTGAGACCGGCGTGGTCCGATTACGTCGGATTCGGGGGGTGCTGGCTGCTTGTGGGCTTGGTGATTGTTTTGTTGTGGGTAATGGTTTCAATCAGATAATGAGTACCATGGCGGAAGGGAAGTCGGTTCCCGAACGACTGCCGGTCGGCAGGGAAGATGAGAGGAATTGTGAGTCGGTTCCGCATAGGCATTGACAATTACGGGTTATATCCGCTGCGACTGGATCCGCTGCAGACAATGCAGTGGGCACTGGACCACGGAGCCGAGGGTGTACAGTTTTCCGGCTTGGAGCCCTGCTTTCAGGCAATGGCCGACAGGACTTATCTTCGGGAACTCGCCTCCTTTGCCAGAGAGAACGGCATGTACCTGGAATGGGGCGGCGCTCAACATGTCCCACGGGACATGAGCAACTGGGACAAGAAAGAGCTGCTCGAATCCAATCGCAAAATTGCTGAACAGGCGGCCACGATGGGAACCCGCGTCATTCGCTCCTGTTCCGGCGGCTTGATGAGGTGGCAACCCGATTGCCCGATGACGGAAACTCTGGTGCAGGAGATGACGGGTGCGCTGCTCGCACAGAAGCAGATGCTGCTTGATCATAACGTGGTGCTCGCCATAGAAACACATTTCGAGTTCACCTCGTTCGAGCTGGTGCGATTGTTTGAGAGGTGTGAGGCATTCCCGGGCGAGTGGTTGGGTATCTGCCTGGATACAATGAATTGCCTCACCATGCTGGAAGACCCTGTTTGTGCGACCCGCCGGTTGCTTCCATGGGTCGTTTGCACCCATATCAAGGATGGCGGTATTTCGTTGATCCCTGCAGGGCTGCTTTCATTTCCCGTTCCGGCCGGCCTGGGCGTAGTTGATTTCCAGGCAATCCTGCAGTTGCTGAGATCACTGTCAGCCGACGTGAATCTGTCGGTTGAAGGACATGGCGGCAGTTTTCTATTGCCGATTTTTGATGCGAGTTTCTTAAGCAAGTTTCCTGACTTGACAGCCGCAGAACTATCGCGGCTGATCAGATTGTCGCAATTGACCGCCGAGAAGTCGATGTCAGGAGGCTGTATGGTCGAGCGGGACCGATGGCCTGATGTGTGCGAACAGCGAATGGCAGGTGACATTCTAGCTTTGAGAAGGATTGTTTCTTCAGTCGGATAACTTATTCCAGGCGAAGCGATGCGCAGGCACGAACCGTTCCGCTATCATAATTCTGTCGAACTGCTGAAAAAGGCGCAGGAATTGGGCGTATCCCTTCCGTTTCAGGAATCGATTGCACCCCTGTTTGCGGCATTCCATATCGGTGATCAAAAGGTTGCCAACCGTATTGCTGTCCAGCCGATGGAAGGATTCGACGGCACGCCGGCCGGAGCTCCAGGGGAGCTGACATGGCGCCGGTACCGCAGATATTCTGAGGGAGGAAGCGGCCTAATATGGTTTGAGGCGTGCAGTGTTTCCGATCCTGGACGATCCAATCCCAGGCAATTGACACTGACCGGGAAAACACGCACTGAGTATCTGCGGCTTGTGGAAATGGCCAGAAATACCGCTCGCAAACGTTTCGGCGCTTCCCACGAACCATATCTAGTCCTGCAGCTTACCCATTCTGGTCGTTTCAGCAGGCGGGAAAACAGATCGAAACCCAAGGTGACTTGCTACAATCCTTTTTTGGACAAATCGCGGGGCGAGGTTGAGCTCTTCCGCGACGCAGAACTGGTCGAAATCGGAGACCAATTCATCGCTGCGGCGATTCTTGCTCATCAGGCCGGTTTCAATGCGGTGGATATCAAGGCGTGCCACGGCTATCTGCTGCACGAGTTGCTTTCAGCATTCACCCGGACGGACAGTTTGTATGGAGGCGGGTTTGAAGGCCGGACTCGCTTGCTGCTGGACATCGTGAGGCGAATTCGTGAAGCGGTTCCGCGGCTTGATCTTGCCGTGCGTTTAAATGCGACGGACGGGATCCCTTATCCTTACGGGTTCGGAGTGGACCAGGGCGCAGAAGCGAAACCGGATTTGGCGGAGCCCTTGCGATTACAGCAATTGTTGATTGATGCCGGCTGTGTCCTGTTCAATATCACGGCTTCCGTTCCTGCCCTCTCTCCACATATCGGGAGGCCTTTTGAGCGCCCAGCCAGAGGTGCGAAATGTCCTGATATACATCCGCTCAGCAGCGTCTGTTCCTTGATCCAATTGGCGGCGGTCTTCCAGGATGCTCACCCCTCATTGCCTGTGGTCGGCACCGGATACTCGTGGCTGCGCCGGTTTTGGCCCAATGTCGGTGCGGCGGTTATCGCCCAAGGGGGTGCATCGTTCATCGGTCTCGGAAGAAGTTCATTTGCATATCCCGACGCTGCGGTCGACCTGATGAATCTGGGGAAACTCGATCCTGCCAAATGCTGTATTACATGCTCCTGCTGCACCGACTTGATGAGGAACAATCAGGTTGCCGGATGCGTGATTCGCGATCGAACGATCTATAAAGGGGCGTACGCAAACATCAAGAAATAGGGAATGGCAGATGCGGGCGAGTACGGTATTGATACAAGGGATTCAATTCCCGGTATTTTCCGTTAACACGCTGGTGGTCGGCAGCGGTGCTGCCGCGCTCAAGGCTTCCCTCAGCCTGTGGGAGCGGAGCCAGAATGCCCTGGCGATCGTCACGGAGAAATGGGGCGGCGGCACATCAAACAATTCGGGTTCAGACAAACAGACCTATTACAAACTCTCCCTGTCTGGCTCAGCTCCGGATTCTCCGCTGGAGATGGCCGGCGACCTTTTCGCCGGCGGCTGTATGCATGGCGATATCGCGTTATGCGAAGCGCAACATTCCGCTCAGGCGTTCTTTGAATTGGTGCAGTTAGGCGTTCCTTTTCCTCACGACCGCTACGGGGGCTATCCCGGATACAGAACCGACCATGATCCCCGGGGACGTGCGACCTCGGCCGGTCCGCTCACCTCCCGTCATATGTTCGAAGCGTTGGCGAAGCGCGTCAGGGATCATGGCATCCCGATTTTCGATCGGCACCAGGTAATCGCCCTTTTGGTGGCACAGGGCCAGAAGCGCAAGAGCGTTATCGGGGCCGTCGCTCTTGATCTCGACGGACTCGAGAGCCCCGGCTACGGCCTGGTCCTGTTCAATGCGGTGAACGTCATTCTGGGCACCGGAGGGCCCGGCGGTCTGTATGAAATGTCGGTATACCCCGAGGACCAGATCGGATCGATCGGGATTGCCCTCCAGATCGGTGCGATTGCCCAGAATCTTACCGAGTCTCAATTCGGTTTGGCATCCCTCAAGCATCGATGGAATGTGTCCGGCTCATACCAGCAGGTGATACCGCGCTATGTGTCCACGGATATGGACGGCAAAGGAGAATGCGATTTTCTGGTTGAGCATTTCCCTGATATGGGAACGATGGCGAGCGCGATATTCCGCAAAGGGTATCAGTGGCCCTTTGATCCGAGAAGGATCGCCGGCTTTGGTTCCTCGCTCATCGACCTTGCCGTATATCAGGAAACCATCCTGCGCGGGCGGAAGGCCTTCCTGGATTTCAGGCATAATCCCTCGCCCGGAGGAACATTGGCCGAGTTCGACTTATCCGATGTTTCTTCGGAGGCGAAGGAATATCTCAAAAGATCCCATGCCCTGCAAGCGACACCCATCGAACGGCTTGCCCGTTTGAACCCGAGGGCAATAGATCTATATCGGGACCACGGCATCGATTTGGCCAGGGAGTATCTGGAAATCGGCGTGTGCGCTCAGCACAACAATGGAGGACTGCGCGCCAATCACTGGTGGGAATCGAATATCAGCCACCTTTTCCCCGTCGGCGAAGTCAATGGTACCCACGGTGTCTATCGTCCCGGCGGCGCCGCGTTGAATGCGGGTCAGGTCGGTGCTCTGCGCGCAGCGATGTACATCGCGCGGAAATATCGATCTGCACCGGCCGATGTTCCGCAATTCGTTTCGGACGCACAGTCGCAGATTGCCGGCATGCTTGAGCGGATCAATCGATGGTTGTCCGTTCCAAGGCAGGCGGGTCAACGCACGTGCACCGAATATGGCCACGAGATCAGGCAGCGGATGAGTCGACACGGCGCTCAGATGCGAAATCCCGATGAAATCCGAGGTGCGATTGAGAACGCCTGGCTTGCCTTTAAAGAAATCAAATCGAACTCCCAAATTGATGATCGAAGGGAAGTGCCGCTTGCATTCAGGACGGTTGAACTCGCATTGACGCACGCTGTGTATCTCGAAGCAATCGGCGAGTATCTGGATCGGGGAGGTAAGAGCCGCGGCTCGTATCTGGTACTGGGCCGGGACGGCGAGCTATCGTGCGGGGACATCGGCGACAGTTGGCGATTTTCAATGGTCGAAAGCGAAGCGTTCGTGAGCCGTCACATCCTGGAACTCGAGATCGATTCCGATTATCGGATTCACAAAAGTTGGGTTCCTGTCCGGCCGATTCCGAAGGTCAACGATTGGTTCGAAAATGTCTGGAAGGACTATCTGGACGGAAAACTATTTGAAGAAACCGAGTCGTAGCCTATGACTGAAACCAATCATGATAAGGGCATTGCAGCAAGAGCGGTAGCCGTCGTTACCGGCGGCGCGCGGGGCATCGGAAGAGCGATCGGCATCGAGTTGGCGCGGAGTGGTTATGACATCGCTGCAATCGACGTCGCCTGGCAGGATCAAGACGATGCGGATACGCTGCGGAGCCTGGAAACAGAACTGGAGCGAAGTGGCGCAGGGTTTTTGCGTCTGCATGGTGATATTGCGGATCTGGGTGCCCATGATGAACTGGTCGGTTCCCTCGTGGACCATACGGGCAGGATCGATCTGCTGGTGAACAATGCAGGCGTAGCGCCTCTGACACGATGCGATATCCTTGATCTGACCCCTGAGAGTTTCGACCGGGTGCTCGCAACCAATCTGCGAGGAACTTTCTTTTTCACTCAACGGATCGCCAGATTGATGATCGGCGCGCGTGCTGCACCTGCAAGACGGCCTCCATGCATCATTTTCATCACGTCGGTTTCTGCTGCGGTTTCATCTCTCAGCCGGGCGGAATACTGCATATCAAAGGCAGGCCTGAGCATGTCGGCGCAGCTTTTTGCCGATCGGCTTTCGGCCCATGACATCCTCGTTTTTGAGATTCGTCCCGGAATTATCTTGACCGCAATGACAGCACCTGTCAGAGAGAAATATGACCGGCTGATCAGTGAGGGGCTGATTCCCCAGAAGCGCTGGGGATCTCCGGAAGATGTGGCGAAAGCAGTTGCCGCACTTGCCGGCGGCGCGTTCGATTTTTCGACCGGCGCCGTGATCGAGGTCAGCGGAGGCATGAACATTCGAAGACTGTAGATGCCCATGAGGCGGTGTGGATTCAGAGTCCCAGGGTCTTTGAGTCTTTGAGCCGGCTTTCACGCGCTCCACATCAAAGGCTCAAATAAAAAACGCGGATACCCATGTGTACCAGCAAGGCCTGGTCGTCTTTTTTCCCGGAGAGCAGCAAAACAGGCGGGCAGAATGATCAATGTCGAAGAGCATGTTTATCACGATGATCCGAACGTGGGTCCTCCTGACGTAAGGACTCGGTTGCGTGATGTCCGCTATTTTTTTATCGGTAACGGATTGATACAAGGTGCGGTTCAGCATGCACCGGCCGGCGAAGGTTCTCCTTACGGTCTGTTGGTGATGAACCCGCGGGAACTCGGAATGAAGAGGGAAGCGCTCTCCTTCGATCCGGATACGGGTATTGAAAAAACGATGCTGTGCATCTGCCGGGGCGGGATCGATTTTCCTTTGGAGAGAACGGATTTGAGTGTCAGCTGGGATAATGACCTTGAATTGCCCCGCGTTCGGGTGGATTGGAGGACAGAGGGGCTGGAGATATCCGAGCTGTTTTATTGTCCTGATCGTTCCACCCCGCGCATCGCCCGTGAAATCCGATTGCTGAATCCGCTGCCTGTTCCAATGCTTTACTCGATCGCAACCGGAATCCGGTCCCAATCGATCTTCCGAAGCGTCCATCTGAATGCAAGATGTGAAAAGGAGCTACTCATCCTCTATTCGATCGACGAAAGCGGGCGGAGAATTGAATTGGAATTCAAGGATCCAAAACCCTCGGATCGCGAGAGCGCTCTATATTGGAGTGAGGCTGCGCAAATACGGTTGGCATCAGCTTCCATCGATCACCTGTTTCAAACCGCCGCCCGGCAATTGCCGGCGGTGATTTCCAGAACCGGCAGGATCGACGCCGGCATCTGGCAATACAACCGGGAATGGGTTCGCGATCAGTCCTTCATGATACACGCGATCATTCTGTGCGGTCACTTTCGGCTTGCCAGAGTAATGCTGACGCGATTACTGCGGGAGTTCATTTCCGACGAGGGATCCGCCGTTGATTCCAGTGAAATACGCGAACCTGCCGACGCTGAACTGGACCAGAATGGAACGCTGCTGCACGTACTCTCTGAGTATGTGCTCTGGACCGGAGATCTCAGCATTGTGGAATCGAACTGGAATCGGATTTTCCTCACGGCCGAGTTTCCCTTACGGCCGGTTTTTCGTGAGCCGGTTTCGGGATTGCTGTTCAATCAACGGGATTACTGGGAGCGGCACAGTATTTACGGCATCGAGCCCGGTATTGAGTTGATGTATCAGGTATTCGTTTCGATCGGGTTGGCGGCCGCCGCCAACCTGGCGCGGAAAATCGGGAAATTTCCGGAAGCGGAGCGTTGGCAGTCGGAGGCGGAGCGATTGAAAGACATGGTTTTGCACCATCCAACTCATGCACTGGTCTGCGAACGGGGACTTTTCAAGCGCCGAGGAATCGATGGTTCCATCCAGGAGTTCATCGTTCCAAAGGCGAATGCCGGCCTGCCGGAGCAGGTGGGACTTGCTCGCGATATTCCACACCCGCTTGATCCTGACAGTGCGTCGGCACTGCCAATCGTACTCGGTTTTGTTTCTCCGGAATCTCAGATTGCCCGCACAACCATGGATCAACTGGAAGCTTTATGGAATCAAGGTTGGAAGATGGGTGGGTATGGCCGCTATCACATGGATTCCGATCCCGATTCTGCCGGGCCGTGGCCATTTGCCTCCCTCTACATTGCCCGAGCCTACCTGGAGCTGCGTGAGTATGAGAAAGTCCAGCGCGTGATCGATTGGCTGGCTTCGTTGCCTCAATATCCGGCGGGCGCCTTTTTCGAGATGTATGGCAATCGAATTGCGCCACCCTACGCGCAAAACGGGATCGTGCCCTGGAATTGGGCTGAAGTCGTCATGCTGGTCGTCAAAAACATAATGGGATTCCAGCCGGAGGAGAACTCAATCCGAATTCGTCCGCGCTTGCTTCCGGGATTGAACTATGTCGAGGGAAGCATGCCATTCCGGGAGCGCCGCATAGGATTCACCTTCTCCCAGGATGACCTGATCGATAGACCGCAATTTCATATCAACTCGAGTCCGGTCAAGGCGGATGGCGAATCTGTGAGGATTCCCTTTGTAGGTGAAGACATCTTTATAGAGGGAAGGATCCCGCAAGGCGCATGAATGGATATGAATAAAACCTCGGAAAAGAAACTCTACCTCGTCTGTAACGCCCACCTGGACCCGGTATGGTTATGGAATTGGGAAGAAGGGCTGGCCGAGACGCTGTCGACATTCCGGATGGCCGCGCGTTTTTGCGAGGAGTTCGACAGCTTCGTGTTTTGTCACAACGAGGCGTTGCTCTATCTATGGGTGGAGGAACACGAGCCGGAACTGTTTCGCAGGATCCAACAACTGGTTGCCGCAAAGAAATGGCACATCATGGGGGGCTGGTACCTGCAGCCAGACTGCAATCTTCCGTGTGGCGAATCGTTCGTGCGCCAGATTTTGGCCGGCAAACGATACTTTCTGAAAAAGTTCGGGGTCGAACCGACGGTCGGGGTAAACCTGGATCCATTCGGGCACTCACGCGGCTTAGTGCAGATTCTCGTCAAATCCGGTTACCGGGGATACCTGTTTTGCCGGCCGGGAGAAAGCACATTTGCGCTGGATAATCCCGACTTTGTCTGGGTGGGATATAACAGATCGGAGATACTCTGCCATCGTCCGCCGGACCATTACAATTCTGAATCGGGCAAGGCCGGTGCGAAGGTTCAAAAATGGCTCGATGCAAATTCCGATCGGTGCGTCGGCTTGTTGCTGTGGGGAATCGGTAATCATGGTGGCGGCCCGTCGCGCGAGGATTTACTGCAGATCGCTCGTCTGCGATCGGAAGAAACCCGGCGAACCATCGAACACGGGACCCCTGAAGAATACTTTGACTGGCTGCAATCCCGTGTGGATTCGTTGAATCGTGTCAGGACAGGATTGAATCCCTGGGGAGTAGGTTGCTATACCTCCATGGCGCGGGTCAAAGGCAAGCACCGCCAACTCGAGAATGCTTTCTTCATGACCGAGCGCATGGCGATGAATGCGTTTCTGCAAATTGGTGCCGACTACCCCCAACCTGAGCTTCGCCGGGCCCTGGAGGAATTGCTATTCTGCGAATTTCACGATTCACTATCCGGCACATCAGTCGCCGAAGTGGAAGAATCGGTGCTGCAGAAACTCCACCATAGCCTGGAAATTCTTGCTCGAGTCCGCGCAGACGTATTCTTCAAATTCCTGTCCGGACAACCGGAAGCGGGCGATGGGGAATTTCCCATCTTTGTCTATAATTCGCACCCGCATGATGGTGAGGATACCGTTATTTGTGAGTTTCAGCCTCCAGAACCGAATTTCGATAAGTCCACTTTCTGGAGGCCCGAACTATTTGACGAGCATGGCAACACCATACCTGTTCAGCTTGAAAAAGAGAGCTGTAATATCGCAATCGACCAACGGAAGCGGATCGTTTTCACAAGCCCGCTGCGTGCCTCTGCGATGCACCGATTTTCCTGCCGATTGCGCAAAGTGCCTGTTCTGAATCCTGTGGCAGAGAGGGTCCCGGCAGATGTCGCCAATCTGGTGTTTCAAAACGAGGACTGCCTTGTGGAAATCAACGGTAGTACCGGATTGATCGACCGTTATCGGGTGCGGGGTGAGGAGGTGCTGCGTCACGGCGCATTTTTGCCCATGGTCATGAGAGACAACGCCGATCCCTGGGGAATGAACGTAAGCTCGTTCCGTAATCGCACTGGGATCTTTCGATTAATGACCGGTCAAGAAGCAGCGGAATTTAGCGGCGTCGATTCAGAGACTCTCCCTCCGGTTCGGGTGATCGAACGCGGGCCGGTGCGAAGCGTTGTCGAAGTTATGCTTCGATACAATTTCTCCCGAATGCTGCTACGCTACCGTATTCCTGCGAGAGGAAGTGAGATTGAACTGGAAGTGCGTGTATTCTGGGAGGAGAAGGACCGGATGCTCAAGCTTTCGATCCCGACTCATTATCATGACGGCCGGTGTTTTGGACAGGTGCCATACGGTGTGGAGGAGTTCGCACCCGATGGAGATGAGCAGGTTGCCCAAAAATGGCTGGCAATTCAATCCGCGAATCAGGAATACGCCCTGACAGTGATCAATGATCGAACCTACGGTTTTGATTTCAAAGATGGGGAACTGCGTCTCTCACTGCTTCGATCTGCGGCCTATTCCGGACACCCGATAAATGACCTCACGCCGATTGTGCGGCAGGATCGTTTCGAAGCCCGCATGGATCAGGGAGAGCACAAGTTTACCTTCTGGATGAATTGTGGCCCGGCGCATGATCGATTTGAGCGGATATCTAAGGAAGCCGGCTTTAAAAATGAGCCGTGTCTCGCACTTTGTGTGTTTCCTTCCGGAGGAGGGGAGATGCCCGTCGCTGGAATTCGCTTGTCAAATCCGGCAATACAGCTCGGGGCGTGGAAGTTGTCCGAAGACGGAAAGCACATCATTCTGCGTCTCTTTGAAACAACCGGCCGCCCCCAGCCCGTGATCGTCACAATTCCGGCTCTGGCCATAGAACATCCCATTGAACTGCGCGCATTCGAGCTGAAATCTTTTGCCGTTGATCGGTCCGCCAGGACCTTCCATGAAGTTGACTTGATGGAACGTTCCTCTACGTAATTATGCTTACCACTGAGAGAGGACTCAATCGCCTTTATAGAGATAGGGGACGGCGAACGTCCAGAGGAGGACGGCGATATAGGCAACACCTTTGTCACTTAGTTGAAAATCCAGAATGTTTGCGCCAATCGCATAGACCCAGATTACGAACGATACCGCCGAGACCCCCACGCCCCACCACTGAACCCTTTTGGCTGGTTCGCTCGTGCCCAAGATGCGACTGACAAACACAAGCGCCAGACAAATGAGCGACCAGATTCCGAGCCATTTTTCGGCGTAGCCCTTGCCCGCGACGAAGATGCCGATGACTTCGGATGGAATCAATTTGACAAGCCGCGCCATGTACATGTCGCCTGGGGCTTGTCTGCCTTCCGTTACATCGGCACCAGCTGTTTGTAACTTGCGAATCCGAAGCGGCGCTCGCATGATTCCTCCTTCTTGAAGGATTGTGATCCAATTGGATCGGTCGACGTTCTGCGTTATTTATCAGGATTTCGCCCGGAGCCTTGCAGCGGAGTAAGCTGCGAGGAGATCGGCTTCATATGGCAACAAATCCCCCCTTGAACATGTTCAACGCTCCATTCAATGCTTTCTCAGATCGGGCGGCCGGGGAGAGGAAGCGCAGCTTTCGCAATGCCCGGGGCGGGCTTGAACTCGATGATGTTCGGCAAGCCCCCCTCGTCCGGCACTCTCATCCGGTGGGTTCGAATGTCCTGATCTCAGGATGCCCTTGTGCAATCACGAAATACACAAATTCCGTTTCGTGTATTTCGTGGCTTCTGAGTTACCGGGGATTATTTCCGCGACGGCTGTCCGATCTTGACGAGCACGGCGCCATGCCGGGGCACGGTTGCCGAGAACTCATTGCTCGCGCTGCCGAGATTCTTTTGCAGCCACAGGTCGCGCACCGGCTGACTGCCTTTCAGACCCAGGTCGGAGAACCTGGCTGTGACTCGGGTCGCCTCGGGACCACGGTTGAACAAGCCGACAGCCATGGTCCCGTCCGAGAGCGGCCGCGCCCAGATTTCGGTCCGGCCGTCGCCGACGATGCGTCCGGCCGGTCTGCCGAGCACATCCTGGCTTACGGCCAACACCTCGCGATTGCCCAGCAGATCGATGGTGAAACGCTCGAGCCGGGACATGTCCGCGCCTATCAGCATCGGGGCCGCCTGCAGAGTCCACAGCGTGATATGCGTGATCTGCTCGTTCGGCGTCAGCCTGCTGTCGCGGAGGTCGCGCCCCCAGCCGACCTTTCCCACCACGAGCATATCCGTGTCGTTCCAGTGGCCCGGCCCTGCGTACTTCTCGCGCCCGGTCTGGGCAAAACCGATGCCCGCCATGCTGGACCACGTGTCGGTGATGTCGCCGGTCATACGCCAGAGGTTGCCTCCCACCTGCTCTCCCCATTCCCACACATTCCCCGCGCCATACTGGCAAAGGCTGTAGACGACATCACGGGAGAGTTTGTCGAGCGCGGAGCGCATCACCCGATAGGGCTTCTGGCGATCTTCGAGGGTCGGATTCGGCGCGATCTCGCTGTAGGAGCACCAGTCGTACTTCAGGTAATCGAAGCCCCACTTCGCGTACGTCGCCGCATCCTGTTCCTCGTGCTGCCAGCTGCCGGCGTACTTCTGCTGGCAGGTGCGCGGCCCGGGAGATGAGTAGATGCCGATCTTCAGCCCCTTGCTGTGAACGTAGTCGGCGAGCGCCTTCATATCAGGAAACTTCTCGTTGGTGGTGATCTCGCCGTTGGCGTCGCGGGATCCCTCCCACGCGTCATCGATGTTGATGTAAGTGTAGCCCTGCGCCGCCAGTCCGCTGCTCACCATGCCGTCAGCGGCCGCACGCACCTTCGCGTCGTCAACGACACCACCCCAGACGTTCCACGAATTCCATCCCAGCGGCGGTGTCAGCGCCAGCGTGCGGTCACCACCGACGATCGTCAGCGTACTCGTCGCCTTCCCCCTGGGACCGTTCACAGTCAGCTCGACGACGGTTTTTCCCGCCTGCTTCAATGTACCCGTAATGATGCCTGTCTTCGGATCGAGAGTGAGGCCGGTGGGCAGATTCTTTGCCGCGAAAGTCAGCGGCCCGTCGCCCGAGGCGGGGATCAGGAAGAGGAAGGGCCGGCCCGGCGTTGCACCGGTAACGCGCGGTTCATTTATGCTGGTCTGCGGGGTTCGGCTTGGCGCGATGGCAGGCGGAGGCTCGATCGGCAAAACAATCGTCTCCGGCCGCCCTTGGGTTCCTTCTGCGAGCACGATCAACGCGCCGCCCCAGTCTGCGGAGTCGTCACGCGTGCCGTCGCCGCCGTCGCCCACCGCAAGTATCAGGCGCTTGGCGCCTCTCAGATCAACGGAGAGCAGTTTGGGCGCATCACCGCTCTTCATGAGCCCCGAATCGGCAGCCTTCTTGCCGTCGATCCACACATCGAAGGTCACCGAGCCCTGGCCGGACTTGCGCTCATCGTCGATGCCGACCATGGCCATGAACCGGATCGCCTGTCCTTTGAGATCGATCGCCAGGTCCGCGTTGGCCTGAAGCGGGACGGCGTGCGGGTAGACGGCGCCGCCGAGCGAGAAGGTCAGGGGCGGAGGCGGTGTTGCCTGGCCGCGTGCTGCGCGAGGCCGGCGGATGGATGCTCTGGCAAGGTCGAGACTGTCGACCCAGACCGCATTTGCCGGAGGGTCCGCCTTCTGAAGAACCGCGGCATCCTGGACGCCTGCCGACTTTAAGCCCAAGGTAGCTGTGAGTACCAGCTCGACACTTAGAATGAAGACGATTCTCGCCGTTTTCATAGAATTGTTCTCCCTGCCGCCTGCGTCCGAGCCCGGGTTCTTAGATCCACGACCGCGGTGAAGCGACGTTTTTCCCGCTCTGATCCTGAGTCTCGACACGCGATCCGCGTATCGAGTTGTGAGACTTATAAGACGTCCTATCTTGCCGTACAAGGGAATTGCGATGTCTTCCCGGATGGGAGTGATCTTCATGAAACTGTCATTGTTTCAGCAAAGGATCCGGCCTCAGCTCAAGCGTTCCGGTCGCCGTGCTGTTGCCGAGTGTGAGCCTCAGCGAGTAGGTGCCCGGCACCGGACGAGCGGTACCGGCGCCTCTTTGACCCCCGCTCTCCGACGCGGTGGCACCAGCACCACCGGCACCGCGCCCGCCGCGCTGGCCTTGGGGCGTGCCGCCCGCTGCTCCGTCGAAGCGCCCGTCCCAGGCGTACCGGATGATGCCCGGCCTGGCCGGGACTGCGAGCTTGCGCGACCGGCCATCGGGGCTCGTGATCTCGACCGTGGCCGTGCCGGTCGCGCCGGCTCCCAGATAGAAGGTGATGAGCGGCGTGTTCACGAGATGCGTGCGATCGCGCTGAGCCAGGTTGATCTGTTGAACATACGGCGGATTCTGGCCCGCGTAGGTGTTATCGCCCATTTGGCCGGTGCGGCTTTGATCCTCCCAGATCGTCGCCGGACGTTGAACGAACAGATGCGCCGGCTTGGCCGCGAGCGCCGGGCGCCACTCCTCGAGCGCGGTGATGTCGTCGAGGATGTAGATGCCGCGCCCGTGCGTGCCGATGATGACGTCCCGGTCGCGCGGATGAATGACGATGTCATACACTGCAACGGTCGGCAGGCCATTCATCATCGGGCGCCATGAGTGCCCTCGGTCCAACGACACCTGCAATCCGAACTCGGTGCCTACGAACAGCAGGTCCGGGTTCCTTGCGTCTTCTTCCACAACGTAGACCGGCTGACCGGGTGCGAGGCCGGCCGACAGGCTCACCCACGTCTTGCCTCCGTCGGTGGTTCTGAATAACCACGCCGCGCGGTTGTCGCTTCTGTGGCCGTCGAAAGAGACGTACGCTGTATTCGCATCGACGGCCGACGCCGCCACGCGGCTCACACACAACCCCTTCGGCACGTCCGGAATAGCCGCGTCGACCTCGGTCCAGTTCGCGCCGCCATCGCGCGTCACCCAGACATTGCCGTCGTCGGTGCCTGCCCAGATCAGCCCCCTGGCCACCGGCGACTCGGAAATCGAGTAGATCGTTGCGTAGGCCTCTGCGCCCGTATTTTCAGGTGTGAGCCCGCCCGAGCCCCGCTGATTCCTGGCAGGATCGTTTTTCGTCAGGTCAGGGCTGACGATCTGCCATGTCAGGCCCTTGTCTGTGGTCTTCAGCAGATAGTTGGTGCCGTAATACACGACCTTGGGATCGTGCGGCGAGATGATGAAAGGAGTCGTCCAATTGAATCGGAGCGCCTGAGAGGCGTCTGGCGCGGATGGATCCTTGCCCGTCCTCTCCTGGAAGTTGACGATGTTGCGCGGCGTCGCCCGGCGTGCCGTGTCCGTGTGGCTGATAGGATCCACGACCCGGAACGAGCCTTGAGTCCCCTCCGAATACACCGTGCGCCAGTCGGTGGGATCGATCGCCACGTACTGGCCGTCGTCCCAGTGCATCTTCCATGCGGCATCGTTGCGGATGCCGAGGGCATCGCGGGTAAAGCTCCTGGTCGCCCACGAGCCGTTGTCCTGCAACCCGCCATAGACGGCATACGGCTCGCGCAGGTCGGCGTTGACCTTGTAGAACTGCGCAATCGGCAGGTTGTCAAAAAAGATGAACGTCGCACCGTGATCATGCGTGAGCGCCAGCCCCTTGTCGTCGCCAAGGTAGAAGCGATCCTTGATTGCCGGATCGATCCACATTGCGTGGTGATCGTAGTTCGGCCCGAATGGGGCCGGCGCCTGTGCGAAAGTCTTGCCGCCGTCCTTCGACCACTGAAAGCTCGTCGTCAATACGTACACCAGCTGATCGTCCGAGGGGTTGATGCGAATCTGGCTGTAGTAGAACGGGCGGTTATTGTACCGGTTGAGGTATTGCCAGCTCTCGCCGCCGTCCTCGGATCGATAGATACCCGAGCCGAGCTTGGTCATATCGGCGTATTCCGGGGATCCTCGCTGCGGCCGGAAGCCATGCTCGACGATCGCCATGATGATTTTTGGATTCTTACGATACACATTAATGCCAATGCGTCCCGTGTCGCCCGCCGGCAGCCCCTTCGTCAGTTTCTGCCATGTCCTGCCGCCGTCGGTCGTCTTGAAGATGCCGCCGTTCGGGCCGCCGCTGTCAAAGCGCCACGGCGTGCGCAGCCGCTGATAAAACGCAGCATAAAGCACTTCCGGGTTGCCGGGATCCATGGCGAGATCGGTTGCGCCGCTCTTGCCGTCGTTGGGCAAACCGTTCGTAAGTTTCTGCCACGTTCTGCCGCCGTCGACCGTCTTGAAGACCCCGCGATCGCCTGTATAGCCCCAGAGATTGCCGACGGCCGCAACATAGACGATGTCGGGATCGGCCGGATGCGTCACGACGCGTGCGATCTGGAAGGTGTCCTTGAGTCCGGCGTTTTGGAAGGTCTGGCCGCCGTCGCTCGACTTGTAGATGCCGTCGCCCCAGGCGACGCTATTGCGATTGTTGGCTTCGCCGGTGCCGACCCACAAGATCCGCGGGTCCTTCTGAAAGATCGCGATGTCGCCGATCGACGAGGCGCCGTAATGATCGAAGATGGGCGTCCAGGTTGTGCCGGCGTTGGTTGTTTTCCAGACGCCCCCTGATGCGGCTGCCGCGATAGCAAAGCGGAAGTCGGCATCGAGTGCCTCCACGTCCGTGATCCGGCCGCCGGCGGCGCCCGGCCCGATGCTCCGCCACTTATAGTCGGTAAGGAGGGTCGATATGAGATCGGGCGCCTGGGCCATGACGCGCGGTCCCTCAGCCGCCGCACTGAGCAAGATGGTGCCCACAATCGCTGAGATGATGTGAATGGACTTTTTCATGGTTACCCCCGGCGGGCTCGAATTCGTTTCATCGGCTTTCCCGCACGCCGCAGCATCGCGCAACGGTTATTGCGGGCCGATAATGATCCAAACGAAACGCATCTTGAATGTGCCGCCCGACTGTGGCGCTTCCTCCGCAGACCGCAAGCAGCGGTCAGATCAACTCCGCTGATGGTCCTGGTCCCGGCACCTGGCGGATTTTACACCCATAAGGTTGCCGCAGGTGTCGATTTTGCAAAAGAAACCGCGGGGAGGCCCCAAGCCGTCGTGGCGGCACAGGAGCGGTGGACCTGCAGCGGCCACCAGCAACAAGACTCCAATGAGGCCTCCAAGAACGAGGAACTTATGTGTGCCGTGTCGATGTGCTGAGATATTATTGGATCTATGAGAAAAATCTATATATTGATGTTTGCTGTGGTGACCGCCGCTGCAGCGGCTGCCGAGCCGGCCACTGAGCAGCACGAGGGGTTCATCCGGGAGATTGTCCGGCTCGAGGCCGAGTATGGCGGTCACCTGGGATTCATGGCCAAAAACCTCAACACCGGAGAAACCGTAGGCTATCGCGCCTCGGAACGATTTCCTGCCGCGAGCGCAATCAAGCTGCCCGTCATGGCAGCCTTCTTCCAAATGGTGGACGAGAAAAAAATCGATCCGGATACCGTCATCACTCTGGCCAAGGAAGACTTGAAGCCGGGCTCGGGGATTCTGCAACTCCTTTCCGAAGGGGATCGCATTGCCTTGCTCGACGCCGTCAAGCTCATGATTGTGCAGAGCGACAACACCGCAGCCAACCTTCTTCTCGACCATTTGGCGCCGACCCATGCCGAGCGTCTGCGCGTCGTCAATGAATTCCTGGTTCAGAAGGGGCTTAAAAACACCAGAATTTTGAATCGCCTGCTTTCGGTCGAAACCAAGCTGCACACTTCGGAGGCCCTGCGCTATGGCGTTGGTGTGTCAACGCCGGAAGACATGGTCATCCTGCTCGAAGCTCTGTACTCCAAGACCCTGGTCTCCCCTGCATCCTGCGATGCCATGCTCGACATTCTGAAGGAGCAGTTCTATCGCGAGATGATCCCAAGGTTTCTACCGGAAGAAGAATGCAAATACCTCCAGGTAGCTAATAAGACCGGTTCGATAAACGAAACCAAGGTCGATGTGGCATTGATCCTCTCTGAAAAGGCCGACATCGCACTCGCCATTTTCGTCGATAAGCATCCCGATCACCGCGGGGACATCGAGAACCGCGGGATTCTCCTGGGCGCAATGGTGTCGCGGGCTGTCTGGAACCATTTCACGGGCAGCACCGGATATCAGGAGAGAAACATTCCAGCAAACAATGTCGACTGGAACTCGTTTCCGGGTGGCCGCTGGGGGATCTATCGTTCCGTTGCCGCTCCCTTCCCGCATCAACAGAGGAAGCAGGGTTTTAAAGCTTCCAATGGCACCTTCTATCCCTATCATCCCCATTATGATGACAACAGCATCGTCGTGGTCGTTCCGGAATCGTACCAGGAAGCGACAGCGGGAACCAACGTTATTGTCCACTTTCACGGCCAGATGGACGACAACCTCGGCGCTCTGGAAAAGTATGAGATGCCCCGGGCCCTGGCTGCTCAAGACATCAATGCCATTCTGGTGTTGCCACAGGGGCCCTATCGCGCGAGAGATTCCTTCGGGGGAAAGATGGAAGACGAAGGCGGCCTGAAGCGTCTTGTCGAGGATGTGCTGTCGACGTTGAAAAACGAAAACGTCATCAAGACGGCCCGGCTGAACAAGCTGATCATCAGCGCAGACGGCGGGGGATACCGACCAGCAGCCAGCGCATTGAGGCGAGGCGGCCTTGAGGATCACGTCACGGATGTGTTCCTCTTTGACGCGTTACCTGGAAACTACGGAGCCTTCAGCGACTGGCTCGCCAGGGGGAATGGAATTCTATACGCCGCTTATACCAAGAACCTCGCCAAAGAGCACGCGAGTCTCGAACAAAGCACCAGGATTGAGGTGAGGAAACGCTTGCGCTTCACACCCACGTCGGTCAATCACGACGAGGTAATCCAGACGTTTTTGGAATCCTGGCTTAAAGAGCTCGATGCCCCCTGGAAAATGCGGGAGTAGGGGAAGCAAAAGTATGGGGACAAATCAGAAAACGCGACATACACGAAAGCCCGTTTCGTGTGTTTCATGTTTCTCGTGGTCCCATAAGCTGACCCGACAAATTGCATCCGGGATTTTTTTGGATAATTACGGATGATTTCCGCTGTCACCGATGGTATTCTCCTGCAATTGTGCTGAGGAAAACCACTATCCATTGAGGTCCCATATGCGTCGATTTTTTGGAGCCGTTGCCCTTCTGGGCATACTGCTGTTCACGCTGTCTTGGATCGAAGCTGCGCCGCAACAATCCGCGACCAAGAATAACAAAGCGTCGGCCGCCAAGGCGGTGAGCTACGGTAACGTGGATGCCGTCACCCAGGACGAGATGAAGGCGTACGACTACTTCCTTGCTTCCGATCAGCTGGAAGGGCGCAACCTGCCTTCGCGCGGCTATGACATTGCGGCGCTGTACATCGCCAGCCATCTCAAGGATTGGGGCGTGAAGCCGGGGGGCAGCACCACGGGTACGAACGGTCCTCTGCAGCCGTATTTCATGCCGATGGAATTGGTGAGCAACCAGCTGGATGCGGCGGGGATGAAACTCTCCCTGGCTATGCCTCAGCAGCAGGGACGCGGTGGCCGGGGCGGCGCTCCCGGAGGCGGCGGTCGCGGCGGGGCAGCGGCGCCAGCGGGCCCGCGGACTTTTGAATATGGCAGAGAATGGACCGTGGGCGCCGGTGGCGGCGGGTTCGGCGGCGGCCGCGGCGGCGGCGGAGCCACTCCGGCCGATATTGCAGACGCGCGCGTGGTTTTCGTCGGGAACGGCTATGTCATCAACAAGACCAGCGTCAATCCCTACCAGGGCATCGATGTTCGCGGCAAGATCATGGTGGTTGCCGGCATGCCTCCGGAACTGGTGGAAGCACAGCAGGCGGCATTGGCGGCGGCTCGTGGGGCCGCCGGCGGCGCACCGGGTGCAGCAGCAGCCGCCGGGGGCGGCCGGGGCGGTGTGGCTCCCAACCCGCTGGGGGAGGAGGGCACAGACTTCATGACGCCGCAAGGCTATGCCGCGAAAAACGGGGCGCTGGGCATCATCATGGTACCCACCTTCCAGCAGCTGACGGCCATGGCGAATCCGAACACGGGCGGCGGCCGCGGTCCGGGCCTCAACGGCCCGTCTTACCAGGTGGTAAAATTCGTGGCCGCACGGCCGGCTGCAGTCCCCACAATCACGGCCGGGATCGCGCTGGTCAACACGATTTTCCAGAACGAGAAGCTCGATGCGCAGGCGGTGTTTGAAGACGCCAGCCGCAATGCCAGACTGGAGTCGTTCGAACTCAGTCAGGAAAAGAAGCTTAGCCTCCGCATCGCCGTCAACAGCGACCACAACCACGCCGAAGATGTAATAGGTATCGTCGAGGGCGGCGATCCGGTGCTGAAGAACGAATATGTGGTCATGAGCGCTCACCTGGATCACCTCGGGATCAGCGCTCCGGATGCCAACGGAGACACGGTCTACAACGGGGCGGATGATGATGCGTCGGGCTGCGCGTCACTCATGGCTATGGCCCGCGTTTACGCGCAAGGGGCGGCGAAGGGGATTCGGCCCAAGCGCTCGATCATCTTCCTATGGATGGCGGGTGAAGAGAAGGGCTTGTGGGGCTCTCAGTATTTCTGTCAGTTCCCGCCCGTCGATATCACCAAGGTGGTGGCGGACCTCAACATGGATATGATCGGCCGCACCAAGACGCCGGGCTATGTGGATGCACCGAATGCCGTGCTGGCGGAGCCGAACGAGATCTTTGTCGTCGGCCCGAACATCAGCAGCGACGACCTGGAAAAAGTATTGGAAACCGTGAACGACAGCTATCAGAAGATGAGTATCAATCACTTCTACGACGTCACGGTTCCGGATGCCACTCACGACAACAAAGGCCCCGGGACCAGAGGGCAGGGCATCTTCACCCGCAGCGATCACTACAACTTTGCCAAGATGGGCATCCCGATCGCCTTTTTCACTACCGGCATCCATGTTGATTACCACAGGCTTACCGACAGTCCCGAAAAGCTCGACTACAAGGAAATGGAGGCGGCAACCAAGACTCTCGCCGCCGTCGGCTGGGTGCTTGCAAATACGGCCACACCCCCCAAGCTCAATGCCAACCTGCCGGAGCGGCTGGTCCGAGACATGAAGACCGCGAAAGACGCCGGCTGGGGGAAGCTGACTGCGGTTCTGCCGCCATTGCCCGGGATGCCGTTCTAGTCCCGGATGGCGCAGGAAAGCAAGAGGAGAACAATAGCGGGAAGAATGCGCCCTGGGGGAGACATCCCCCGGGGCGTTTGTTGTATGGGAAGCGAAGATGGCGCTTGCCTCATGATCCGGCCTGCTGCTGCCTGCCGGCCCCGAATGTCCGGATGGTCTCCAGGTAAGACTCGGGCAGGCCGATATCGAAGCGTTGCCCCTCCATGATCAGCCCAAGGAACCCGTCTTCGCGGCGCAGCCGGTCCAGCGCCGAGGTCAACTGGAACTCACCCCGTTCCCGAACGTTGTTCCGGATGTGTTCTTCGAGATAGTCGAAAACCTGCGGCTTGATAATGTACTGGCCGAAGACCGTCAGATACTCGTCTTGGGACAATCCCGCTACCCGCAAATTGCTGCGAGCGTAGTCCACGGTGGGTTTTTCGGAGAACTCGGTGATGCTCAGCAGGCGGTTCTCCTCCTGCCACACCCCTGTTGCGGTTCCGAAGTTTGCCAGTTGCGCTTCCGGCGTGCGGCGCAGCCCGACGACGCTCGTGCCGTGCCGGCCATAGCTGTCAATCAGCTGCCGCGCGCAGGAACGGTCGGAGTCGGAGCGATACAGGTGGTCGCCGAGCATGAGCAGGAATGGCTCATTGCCGACTTTCTCACGCGTGCAATAAACGGCGTGTCCGAAGCCCTCTTGGGCCGGCTGGACGGCAAATGAGATGTGATGCCCGATCTCCAGGATGCGGCGCGCGTATTCCTGGAAGTGGCCCGGCAACTTGTTGTAGTTTTCGATGGTCAGCTGTACGTTGAAGAACGCGCTGAAGTAGGCCAGGTCGCTTTCCTGGACGATGAGAATGACTTCCTCTACGCCTGCGCCAAGCGCCTCCTCGACCAGGTACAAGATCACCGGCTTGGCGATGCCGTCACGGTCGATGATCGGGAACAGCTCCTTCTTGCTGGCCTTGGAGGCAGGGAATAGGCGCGTGCCGAAACCTGCGGCTGGGATCACCGCCTTGCGCACTCTCTGGCCGGCGCGCAACGTCAGCGGCAGGCAAGTCATACCCAGGTCGCGTTCGATGATCTCGACCGCGGCCCGCTGGTCGTCCGGGCTGCGGGCGATGAGCTGAGCAGTGCCGTCACCCTGCGAGCCGACGCCCTTCCCGCCCCAGATGTGCGGCCCGAGCGGCCGGTAATGCAGCAGACGATGCAGGACGGGCGCAGTCAGTTCCTCGGGGCAGGCGGGGGTCGCGTAGCGATCGAAGAACTCCTGCGCTTCGACCATGAGTCTGCCCACCCGCTGGGCATCGGAGCTGTGCAACGCCTCGACCGCCTGCTGCACGATGCGCTTGTTGACCGGACCCAGGAGTTCTTGCACGCCCCGCTCCAGCTCGCTTTCGGCGAAGGGGTACGCATGGTTGAGCCGGGCAAGGATCTCCATGGTGTCCTTGTGCGCCCCCAGGTCCACGAGTACAAAATGCAGGTCTGCGCGCACGCTCAGTTCGGTCACATCGATCCGGTCGCCGTCATAAGTCATCAGGATGGGGCGGTTGCCGAACGCGCAGCCCTGATCCATCCTCCCGCAGCGTGACGGGGTGGTGATCTCGCCCTGGTAAGCCAGTTCCATCTCACCCCGTGTGGTCAGCTTGAGGTCGTAGACGCGATTGAAGGCGCGCGCAGCCAGGACGCAAACGGCCGCGCTCGATGAGAGCCCCTTTTTTATGGGCAAGTCGGTCCGGTAGTTGTTGATTACCAGCCCGCGCACGTGGTAGTTGGTCAGGACCTGGTAGGCAACCCCGGCGATGTAACTCCAGAAGCCGCCGCGCTGCGCTTCCTGCAACAGAACCTTGGGTTCCATCAGGATTTCGCAGGGACCGCTCTTTTCGCCCTGGGGCGTCACGGAGGTGAGCACCAGCGACGTCGGGTGTGGCTCCACCTCGGCATGAATGCCCTGGTCGGTACCGGTGATGATCGTATAGCCCTTCTCGATCTGCGAATTGACGCGCCGGTGCCCGCCGGCCCAGTCCGAGTGTTCACCGAAAAGACAAACGCGCCCCGGAACGAAAATCTTCATGGCGAGCTCCTTTATTCAATTCTTGCGGCTGAGCATAACAGCGCAGCCTGCAGGCCGCAACCAATTGAGAGCGTTGAACCGGGGGTGGCAAAGGGAGTAAAGGGGGGTCGTGCCGCCGCACTTCAAAGGGCTTTGAGCGCGCAGCAGAGCAAAGATCATGCGGTCTTACTCAGCCGACATGGCGATAAGAGTGGCATCGTCCTGGAACTCCCCGCCACTGAACTCGGCTACAGCCTGCATGACCTGCCTCTGCAGGTCCCGTGCGCCAAGGCGGTGAAGTCGCTTCAGGAGTTCGATCAGGCGGGGCTCGCCGAACTCCTCGCCGTCGGAGTTTCTGACCTCCGTGACACCATCCGTGTACAGGAACACACGGTCGCCGGAAACAAATTCGACCTCCTTTTGCTCATAGCTCCAGTCGCGAAAAACCCCAAGGACCGCTCCTCCTTCGCCGAGACGGATGCAGGAGCCGTCCTTTTTCAACAGGATCGGCGCATCGTGTCCGGCGTTGGAGTAAACGATACGTTTCCTGTGCGCGTCGTGCAGGCAGTAGAAGAATGTTATGAATTTGTTCGTGGCGATATTGCTGCAGATTACCCTGTTGACTTTCGTGCACAGCTCCCCCGGCTGTATGGATTCGGATGCAAATGCCTTCACGGCCGCTTGCAGGTTAGACATGAGGAGTGCGGCCGGCATTCCTTTTCCTGAAACATCCGCAACGCACAGCGCGACCTTGGTATCCGTGAATTTCAAGGCATCGAAGTAGTCGCCGCCGACTGCGCTGGCGGGCTGCCAGCCGCCGAAGATTTCATAGCCCGGAATCTGGGGGATCTGTTTGGGCAGCAGGCCCTGCTGGATCTCGCGGGCTTCCTCGTATTCCCGCTCCTGGCTGCGCCGCCTGAGATTCTCGATGCCGTAACCTGTTTGTTCGATGACCTGGTGGAGAAAGCGGACCTCCTCTTCATCGAAAGAATCCCTGGACTCTGTTTTGCCCACCCCCATAAAACCAATGAGTTCCCCCTTGAGTCTGAGAGGCGCGATGATGCTGCAACTCGCCTGGCGAAGTTTCGTTTTGTCGTTCTCCGGAAGCTCCTTGCTGTCCGGATCGAAAATCGTATCCATATACTTCAGCACCGGGCTGCCGGATTCGAACTTCAACCTGCCCAGGATGTCTTCCGAACCCCCTGCCCGTGCCGTGGCCCAGAATGCCTGATCCAGGGGAGATTTGGTAAAGATGGTGACCGAAGAGGCTCGAAACGCCCGCGAAATGTGCTCAGCGATATATTTCAACATTATGTGAAGGTCTGTGGCGGCAGAGATACCACTGCTCATCAGCTTCAACTCGACGTTCAACCGTCGCCCCTTGCGGACGATCTGCCCTTGTGCGATGTGAGTGCGAAGAGTGTTCAGAAGCCGTTCGTTTTCCCACGGCTTCTGAACGAAATCCTGTACTCCACGGCGCATGGCTTCCACGGCAAGATCGACGCTGCCCCAGCCGGTCATCACGATCACAGGAAGCGTTTTGTCCACGCTCTGTATCTGGGTCAGCAGGTCGAATCCCTCTTTCCCCGAAGTGGTGTCGCGAGCATAGTTGAGGTCCATCAGGATGATGTCAAAATGCTGCGATCTCAGCGCTTCCAGAACCGCAGCTGGTGATGAAACTGTAACAGGCTGAATGCCTTCGCCTTTGAGCAGCAATTGAAGCGCTGCCAGCACTTCGGGCTGATCGTCGGCAATGAGCGCCCGCGGGGCCATACGTGCTGGAACATTCAGGTTTGCTTTGTCCATAAGATCTTTCATGCCCGCACCCTCCTGGGTGACCGACGCCTGCGCTTGGTCACAAGCAGGAGTGCAACTCCCGTGCCAGGGGGGCGCGGTGGTCGATCGCATTGTAACAGAAGCACTTGCGCAGCTTCGAAGCAGGCGCATGCCATTGCTGCCTGACCGCTTTTGGGACTGTCTTGTCCCAATCTCGCACGCCCCGGGAGTTACCGGAGATGCCGACTTGTCGCCGCCTCTGCGCCGGAAATCCTTAACGGTTGCCTGATTGCAGCGGTTTCTTTAATATGCAATAGTTACTGAACCCGAGGAGACCGGGCCCCAGGAATACCGGCTGTGCCGCGGGCAACGGCTTCTCTCGGAAACACGCGGCCGGGGACGCCAGATGACCGCCTTGATTACGCTCCAACCGGTGTTGCGGGGGCGGGTTGCATCTTGTCCTATCCGTCATGCGCCGCTGAAGCTGCACGTTTCAACAAATGAACTCTGAAAAATGGAGGAAAACTCAAATGAAACGACCTCTCCTGATGGTGCTTGCCGCCGTATTCATTTGCACGTGTATTTTCCAGGCGCAGACTCAGACGCCCATGCAAACGCCGCCCGCCGATCCGATGAGCACGGAGGCGAAGAACGCCTACAACTCCGTCAAGAATTACCTGTTGAAGGCGGCCGAAAAGATGCCGGAAGAAAATTACGCTTTCAAGCCCACGCCCGAGATGCGTTCCTTTGGCGAGCTGTTAGCCCATATCTCCGATGCTCAAACGGGCACCTGCTCGATGGTTAACGGCGCGCCGAAGAAGGGGGACGCGGCATCTAAGAAGACCAAGGCTGAATTGGTAGCGGCAATCCAGGCTTCGTGTGCAGAGTGCGATACGGCCTTCAGCTCGCTCACAGATGCGACTGCCGCCCAAATGATCAAGACGGGTCGCGGGCAGCGGTCGAAGCTTGGGGCGCTGGTCGGAGTAACGACCCACGACAACGAATCCTACGGTTACATGTCGGTCTATTTCCGGCTGAAGGGGCTGGTACCGCCTTCGAGCGAGAAATAAACGCGCTCCATGCGATGCGTCATAAATGTTTGCCGGCACGCCGACGGGCGCGGGTCCCGGATATGAGAGAATGCTCGGCTTGAATATGTGGCCCTTGTGTGGACTGTGGAGTTCTGGAGCAAGGATGGCGTGATGGTTGAGCCCGCTGGCCGGCAGCTCACGAAATCGCCATAACAAAACAAAAATCCCAAGAAAGAGGTGCCTATGAAGAAGTCCATTCTGATTTCCCTGGTGATAATCATTGGCGCGGTGGGTTTTCTTTTGGCTCAACAGAAGCCGCTCAGCCCGCCCGCGGAAACCTCGGTCGTTATCGGCGGCAAGGTGCTCGGGATTAAGTACTGCGCTCCGTCTGTGCGCGGGAGGGATATCTTCGGCGCGGGAGGAGTAGTCAGCAAGGACAAGACCTATCCGGTCTGGCGGGCCGGCGCGAACGCGGCTACCGCCTTTCACACGGAAGCGGATCTGGTCATAAAGAACCTAGCTGTCCCCAAAGGTGACTACACGATTTACGTCCTGGTGAATACCAACCCGTGGCAGCTCATCATCAACAAGCAGACAGGCCAGTGGGGTCTCACCTACAACCAGGACCAGGACCTTGGCCGTGTCCCGATGGACATGAGCAAACCTCCTGCGCCGATCGAGACCTACAAGATGACGCTCTCCAGTGCGGGAGCGAATGCCGGTAAGCTCCAGCTGGAGTGGGAGAACTATGTCGCGTCCGTTCCTTTTACGGTGAAATGACAGCGACGAAATTCCGATGAAGTCCCTGGGGTGCGGCGGCAATCCGCGGTATCCCAGGGACGGGCAGGGTAGCAGAATGATCTCGAGATCCAATACGATAAGAGGGCTGAGGCTTGCCGGTCTTGGCGTGGTTGCCTTCCTGCTGTATTTTCCAGCGCCCGCGCAGCGGAACATCGCGGGAGCCGTCAAGACCAGGCTCGCGTTGGAGCGGCTGAACGTGCTCGGCAGCGTGCTGATGATCGGCGCCCACCCGGATGACGAAAACACGGGCATGCTTGCCTATCTCGCCCGGGGCCGGCACGCGCGGGCCGCCTATCTTTCCGTAACGCGAGGCGATGGCGGCCAGAACCTGATCGGGCCGGAACAAGGCGAAATGTTGGGGTTGATCCGCACTCAGGAGTTGCTGGCCGCGCGCAGGATCGACGGCGCCGAGCAATTTTTCACCAGGGCGATCGACTTCGGCTTTTCGAAATCGGCCGAGGAGACTCTGGCCAAGTGGGATCGACAAACGGTCCTCGGCGACATCGTCTGGACGATTCGCCGCTTCCGTCCCGATGTCGTAGTCATCCAGCACACCGGAACGCCGTCGGACGGACACGGGAATCATCAGGCCGTGGGCATACTGGGCAGAGAGGCGTTCGTCGCCGCCGCCGATAAGTCTCGCTTTCCCGAGCAATTTCGCTGGGTAGAACCATGGCAGGCCAAACGGCTCATGGGGCGCGGCTCCGGCGCTGGAGCCGGGGGTACGATTGCCATCGACACCGGCGACTTCGACCCGGTGCTCGGGTTTTCTTACAGTGAGATAGCCGGCATGAGCCGCAGCATGCATAAAACTCAGGGCATGGGTGCGTCGGAGCAACGCGGCGCTGCAAAAAGCTATCTGGGCACGGTTGCCGGTGATCCGGCAAGAAGCGACATCTTCGATGGTATCGATACAACCTGGAATCGTCTTCCAGGCGGTGCGGCGGTGGCAAAAATCCTCGAGGAAGCGATCGGGACGTTCGTGCCCGACCAACCCGAGAAAACACTCCCGCTGCTGGTCAAGGCGCGTCCGCTGATCGCCGCGATGAAAGATCCTTGGGCAGCATTGAAGCTCCAGGAACTCGACGAGGCCATCGCTCTGTGCACCGGGCTCTGGCTCGATGCCTCGACCGACCGATACGCCGTGGTTCCGGGAGATTCGCTCCAGGTCAATATCGAGGCCATCAACCGTTCCCGGGCGTCGCTGGCTCTGAAGAGCGTCAAACTCGAGGGAATGCCCGGGTTGCCGGAGGCGGATTCCGCGACGGTTCCACTCGCCTACAACGAACCTCAGCGCCGTTCGCTCAAGGTCACGATCCCTGCAGACCAGCCATACTCTCAGCCGTTCTGGTTGAAGAAGCCCAGTCGCGGCGATACCTATGTGGTCGACGATCAGGAATTAGTTGGACTGCCTGAACCGCCCGCCATCCTGCGCGCCCGCTTCCGGATCCAGGCGGGCTCGGAAGAGCTTGAGCTTGTGCGCCCTGTAATTCGCCGCTATGTCGACCGGGTGGAAGGCGAGACATCCCGGCCCTTGGTAGTGGTGCCGCCGGTCGCGGTGAGTATTCCGGAACCGGTTCTGATCTTCCCGGACGTGAAAGCGAAAACGGTCGAAGTCCTGATCCGCGGCAGTGTCGCCGGCGCCTCCGGTGAACTCAGGCTGGAGGCGCCCGGCAACTGGCGCATCCAACCGGCCTCCGTACCGTTCCGCATTGCCGACGTGGATGAGCAGACGATCCTGTCCTTCACGGTCAGTCCGCCGGCTGGCTCGACGCTCGGCGAATTGCGAGCCGTCGCCACGATGAACCGCCGGGAAGTTTCTTGCGGCATCCAGGTGATTTCCAATCCGGGCAATCCGCCTCAGACCGTTTTCCCGCCATCCAGCGCGCGGCTCGTGCGCGCCGACATAAGGAACCTCGCCGGGAAGATCGGCTATGTGATGGGCGCCGGAGACGAGGTGCCGCGCGCTCTGCGCCAACTGGGCTGCGACGTGACGCTGCTCGAAACCGAGGACCTTTCGGGCGGCGACCTCGGCCGTTTTGACGCGATCGTCACCGGCGTCCGGGCGTACAACGTTCGGGCTGACTTGCGCGCGAATCAACGACGGCTGCTGGATTTTGTTCGACAGGGGGGCGCGCTGGTGGTGCAGTACAACGTGGCAGACCGCCGCTCACCGGCGTTGCAGGGGATTGGACCCTACCCGTTTCAGGTCGGATCCGCCCGCGTCTCGGTCGAAGAGGCGCCCGTCACCTTCCTCAATCCTCAGAATGTACTGCTCGCGCTGCCGAATAAGATCAGCGAGGAGGACTTTCACGGTTGGGTTCAGGAGCGAGGCTTGAATTTCGCCTCGCAGTGGGATCCGCAATATGAGCCGCTGTTTGAGTCGCACGATCCCAACGAGGAACCACAAAAAGGAGGGACTCTCTGCGCGCGCTATGGCAAAGGCGTGTACATCTTCACGGCCTATTCGTGGTTTCGGCAGTTGCCGGCGGGCGTGCCGGGCGCGTTCCGCATTTTCGCGAACTTCCTGAGCGCCGCCAAGTCGGCCACTTCACAAACACGGTGATGTTTTCTGGGGGTTGTGAATGGAAGACAGCACTTGCAAAGACCAGTGCCAATCCGCGCAATGACCATGCCTGCAGCGAAACCGGATGTCGGCAATGATCCCGGGGATCCACCCCCTTTGCTGGGCACGTGGAGCCATCTGTATTTTGCTGTCATTGCCTGGCTCGTGCTTCTAATCCTACTCTTCTACCTGTTTGCCCGGAGGTTTACGCCGTGAGGCTCGCCGACTGGCTGGTGCTGTGCGGGTCGCTGGCATTCGTGGTCCTTTACGGGCTCTGGCGCGGGCGTGGCAGCAACAGTGTCAACAAGTACCTGCTCGCCGGCAAGACGATGCCGTGGCACGCGATGGCGTTGTCGATCATGGCCACGCAGGCGAGCGCGGTCACGTTCATTTCCACGACCGGCCAATCGTACGTCGACGGCATGCGCTTCGTGCAGTTCTACTTCGGGCTGCCGCTGGCGATGGTGGTCATCTCGATCACCGCTGTCCCGATCTTTCACCGCGCCAACGTCTACACTGCGTACGAGTACCTGGAGCAGCGCTTCGATTCCAGGACCAGGGCCCTGGTAAGCGCGATCTTCCTGATCCAGAGAGGCCTCGCGGTGGGCATCACGCTCTATGCTCCAGCGGTGGTCTTGACGGTGATTCTCGGGTGGCCGGAACGGGTGACGACCCTTATCATGGGCGCAGTGGCGATCCTCTATACCACACTCGGAGGCGCAAAGACGGTTGCCTGGAGCGACTTCCAACAAATGATGGTCATGACGGCCGGGCTCGTGGCGGCGTTGGTCGCGGCCGTGCTCCTGCTTCCGAGCGGTGTCTCGTTTCCCGATGCCGTCACGCTGGCTGGAGCCGCGGGCCGGCTGAATGCGGTGACCCTCAACCTGGATTGGAACGATCGCTACAACCTCTGGAGCGGGTTGATCGGCGGGATGTTTCTGGCCCTGGCCTACTTCGGCTGCGATCAATCGCAGGTGCAGCGCTACCTGACGGGCAAGTCGGTCGCACAAAGCCGGCTGAGCCTGCTGTTCAACGGCATGGCCAAGGTGCCGATGCAGTTCTTCATCCTGTTCATCGGGGCCATGGTGTTCGTTTTTTACATCTATGAAAAGCCACCCTTGCTGTTCGTGGGCACGGAACTGGCCCGGATCCAGCAGCCTGCGCTGCAGGCCGAGTACAAACCCCTGGAGCAGCGTTACGACGCGGCGTTCGAAAACCGCAAGGCCGCCGCCGGCCGGCTGATCCAGGCGCGGCGCAGCGGTGATTCCCGGCTCTGGCAGCAGGGGTTGGAGCAGTACGGCAGCGCACAGCGGGAGCTGGACAGCGCGCGGCGCCAGGGCGTAAACCTGGTCGAAAAGGCCGGCGGCGCCCAGGGCTTGGTCGACACCAATTACATCTTCCTCACTTTCGTCACGCGCCATCTCCCTGCAGGCCTGGTGGGCCTGGTACTCGCGGTCATTTTCGGGGCGACCATGGCATCGATCTCGGGCGAGATCAACTCACTGGCGACCGTGAGCATGGTGGACATCTACAAACGCCATTTTTGTCAACTGGGTTCGGACCACCATTACCTCAATGTGTCGCGCGCGGCTACCGTGTTTTGGGGCTGCTACGCCGTTGTCACAGCCCAGTACGCCGCGAGGCTGGGCTCGCTGGTTGAGGCGGTCAACGTCCTGGGCTCCTTTTTCTACGGCGGCATGCTCGGGGTGTTCGTGCTCGCTTTCTATTTCCCACGCGTGCGGGCGCGGGGGGCCTTCTATGGCGTGCTGGCCGGCGAGGCCGTCATTTTCGCCTGCTATTTCTTCACCAGAATCGCCTTCCTCTGGTACAACGTGTTCGGGTGCCTGGTCGTGGTCGGCACCGGCATTCTGATCTCGCGCCTTGAAAAGAGGGGACAGATCACTTTTTGATGCACATCTCCCCAGCGCTGGGTGCTGAGAGCCAGACAGCAGCCTCTCCCTTTTTCTACCTTGCGATCACGGACACTTCGCCCTCTGCGCCGGCAATGTAAATATCTCCACCTCGGATCGCAAGGCCGGCAGGGCGCTTGAGACCGGAGATCGCATGGGCCGCAATGACGGAGTGGCCGGCAAGGTCAATCGTCAAAAGTGTGCTGTATGCGGCGCTGATCGCATGCATCCGGCCGCCCTCGATGGTCGCGCCCGTCACGTACAGCTCGTCCAAAGAGCGTTTCTCACCGTTGAACTTCAGGCCCGACTCGGGAGCGAGCGTGAGCGTGAACTCCTCTGACAGCGTCAGATCGCGCCTGTCGAAGCGCGAGACCACGAGCTGCTTGTACTTCGAATTCGGCACTGTTACCGTGTAGAGCGAATTCGTTGCCGGGTCGAACGCCAGCGACATCACATACATCATCCGGGCGCGCACCGTGCCCAGGCGCGATCGCCGCAACTCGTCGAACTTGTCGAACGACTCCAGGAAATAGCGGAAGTTTTTGCCGGCGTCGGCCTGGTCGTTCTCGCGCAGAATCACGTAACTCTTGTTTTCGCCCAGTGCCATCACCGTCCTGCCGTCAAGAAACGCGGCCCCGGCAAACTGCCCGAGGTCAATGGAGTAACCGGGATCAACGACGGTGCGACGCAGGACACGAGTCAGCGACCCGTCGACGAGGTAGATACCGCTCTGCGTGGTAAGGAAGAACCGATCCGTTCCCGGTTCGTAGGCGAGATCGGTCACGGCGCCGCGAAGCGGAACGGCAATTCGCTTCTGCTCTTTGATTGTGAGCCGCGGCAGGTCAGCGAGGGGGCCGGCGCCGGGATCACTCAAGAGCGAAGTGGTCGCAGGCTTCTCGATCGCCCAGCGCCCGCGCAGTGAAATTGATGCAGGCGACCACTCGTCAAGGGACCACACCCAATGCTTGGGATTGAACGAGAAGCGGATGGGGTCGCCCTGTCCCATGAAAGGGGGCGGCCCGGTGCTGGCGAATGCCTGGACGATGTTCCCGGCAATCACCACCAGGAAAACCCCCATTGCGAGCTTCTCCAGCGGTCGCAGTTTCCGCGGCCCGCCGGAGGGGTCAATCTCCTTCAGCGACATGAGGAGGACGCCCATCGTCACGACGCACACCCAGAAGATGAACAGGGCCCAGGTATAAGTATGAGCGCCCATAATTTCGACGCTGAAGCCCTGCCCGACGTCGCGTGCCGCATGCATCCCTGTGTGCCGCACGCTCATGAAAACACCCCAGGCGCCCACCAGCACGGACAATCCGATGTATCTTGGACGCGGACCATAGCGCAGCACGAAAAGACCGATGAGCGCGATGATCGCCATGCCCGTGCGCTGTTCCCAACACATTACGCACGGTGAATCCCCATAGACGAACCCCAGCAGGAAGACGGCGCTCCCCACGGGGACGACCGACAGTAGCAGCACGGCGACGGCAAGGACGGTATACAGAAGGTCACGTTTCACGGGATGCCTCCCTCGACGGCCTCTGCGGCCTCAGTAATTGACTCCCGGCAGGAGTGCTGTTCTGGTGGCGATGAAAAACAGCGCAACCATGAGGACAACGCTGACGACAAGCAGGCCGAACGCGAGGCGTTCCTTTTCGGGCTTGCGCAGCAACAGAAATACGATGCTGAACAAAATGATGAAGTTCAAGAACTCCATATTTTCCTCCCATGCCGGAACAATGGTGGGCGTGCCGGATCTTGTCGACCGCCCGGCTTGTCGCCGGCTGATCGCGGTGAAGCGCGCGCGGCTGCAGGGACCGGACCTGCACCGAGCCCGGCCAGTCTAACATCGGACGTGCCCGGCGTTCAACGCAGGTCTTGTGCGTATCCGGTGTCAGGCCTGACATTATGAGACCACGAAATCCACGGTGCGGAATATCTGCAGCCTAAAGCCTCAACGCAGAGGGCGCAGAGGCTGCAGAGGATCTTTGCCTCTGCATGACTTCTCTCCGCGACCTCTGCGTTGATCCTTTGCTTCTTTTGCCTGAATGGCAAGGATCTGTGGGTAAGTAGTACGAAACACTCTAAACCCCTTCTTGGTATGTTTCGTGTATTTTGCGGTTGCTGATTTGGGGCGGCTCCGGGGCATCTGCTCAATTCCTGGAAGAAAAGGGTTTTCTTTATGGGGCAACCGTCTTATCCTCCCAGCAATCAAACTCAGACCGAAAGGGCATCGTTTAGGAAGCCGCCAAGGGGGATTATTATGAATAAGGCAAAACTCGAAATCATTTTGCTGATTTCGCTTTTGTTTGTGGTTGTGGGCTGGCGCGGGCAGGAAGGTCCCGTGCCGATCAAGTTCGCGCATCTGGCGCACATTGCCAACGACGGGCGCATCGCGTTCACCTATCACGATGACGTTTGGGTGGCCGATGCCGACGGGTCCAACGGCCACCGTCTGACGGCACACATTGCCAATGACTTCTCCCCACGCTTCTCTCCGGATGGGAAGTGGATCGCATTCACCAGCAATCGCGCCGGCAACAACGACGTGTATGTGATTCCCTCGACCGGCGGCGAGCCGCGTCAGCTTACCTTCTACTCCGGTGACGATCAGGCGCTGTATTGGGCTCCCGATGGCAAGGCTATCATCATTTCGAGCAACCGCGGGCCCAACGCCTATGGCTCGCCTTTGTATCGCCTGCCGCTCGACGGGGGGCCGCCGGAACCCATGGGCATGGGTACGGCTCGCCTGGGCATGATGAAGCAGGACGGGAGCATGGTGGCGTACAATCGCGCGCTTCCCTCCACCGGCGTTTGGCGAAAGGCATTCAAAGGCAACTCTGCACCCGGGCTCACGGTGATGGACGTCAAGACCTCTCAGATTGTCGACATCACCAACACGGACATGCGCGATTACAGAAACCACGTGAACGATGTGTATCCCATGTGGGGCGCGGACGGGATGATTTACTTCTCATCCGAACGCGACGGCACATATAACATCTGGCGCATCTTGCCCAAGGGGGGCACTCCCCAGCAGGTGACGCACCTGAAGGCGGGGGGAGTGTTCTTCCCCACGATCTCACCTGACGGCAAAAAGCTCATCTATCAGAACGACTTCGATCTCTGGACGCTCGACCTGCCGAACGGCACGCCCAGGAAGCTCTCCATTCCGCTGGCGTTCGATCCGAAGGATAGCGACCTCGACGTCATTACGTCCGACAGTCGCGCCGACGGCTTCGGTCCGTCTCCCAACGGTGAGTACGTTGCGGTGGACTTCCACGGCGACATCCAGATTGTGCCGAGCGAGCAGGGGATTGGCGAGAAGATGCCGGTGGCCACGACCCCGTGGCGTGAGAGCAACGAAAGATATTCCCCTGACGGCAAGAAGATCGCTTACATCTCCGACGAGTCGGGCGACCAGGAAGGGTGGTTGTTCGACCTTGCCGGCGGAGCGCGCCAGCGCCTCACGAACCAGCAGTCGGAGAAAGCCAACGTCGTCTGGTCACCCGATTCGCAGAAGCTTGTTTACACCGGCGACAACAGGATTTGGGAAGTGGACTTATCCAGCGCCCAGCCCCAGCCTCGCGAGCTGGCGAACAACATCGCGGGAGGATTCAACATCCAGCAGTATTCTGCCGACGGAACCTGGCTGGTCTACAGCCGGCGCGACGAAGACCAGAACTCCGAGATCTACCTCTTCGACATCCGCGCCAAGAAGGAGTACAACGTCACACAGAGCCCAGTCAGCGAGACAAGTGCTGCACTTACCCCAGACGGTAAAACGGTCGTCTTTACCTCCAACCGTGACGGCGCAGCGAACCAGCTCTTTGCCGTCTCGCTCACGAAGCTTACCGAAGACCCGAACGATCCGCTCGTACGAGAGCGCATCCGCCGCACCTCGGCTGCCGCCGGTGGGCGCGGAGGGCGCGGCGGTGGTGGGGCTGCGCCCGATGCTTCGGGTGGCGCCGTGGCAGCTGCGCCGCCGGCTGCAATCGATCTGGACGGAATCGAAAAGCGCGCCATCCAGCTCACGCGCGGGAGTGCGGCGGTGACCGGGTTCTTCCTTTCGACCGACGGCCGCACGATCTACTATGCCGCCGGCGGCGGCGGTGGCGGCCGCGGCGCCGGTCCTGCTCCTGGTCCCGGCCGCGGTGCTGCGCCGGCCGCCGGAGCTGATACTCAGAACACGGGCCTTTTCGCAATCGGCATCGACGGCCGCGACAGCCGGCGGCTTGCCGGCGGATCATTTCCCGGCATGACGCCGACGGCGGACCGGCGCGCGATCTTCTTCCGCGCCACCGCGGCCCGCACCGCTGCGGACCAGGCGCCGGCGGGCCGCGGCGGCGGCGCCCAGGGTCAGGAGGTTCACCGCCTGGTTCTCTCCTCGCCGCAGCGTGAGGATCGCGTCGGCTTTGCGCTCGAGATCCGCGTCGACCGGCGCGCCGAGTGGAAGCAGATGTTCGAAGAAATGTGGCGGGTCATGAAGTATCGCTACTACAATCCGGCCCTGAATGGCTACGACTGGGCGGCGATCAAGGCCAAGTATGAGCCACTGCTCGCATACGCGGGGACGAACGAGGATGTTTACGATCTCGGGAATGCCATGATCGGCGAGATGAGCAGCTCGCACACGGGTATGAGCGGGCCCGCCTCACGCACGATGCCGCGGCTCTACACCACGCGGTTCCTCGGCTTCGAGCTGGAGCCGGCGGAGGGAAAGTACCGTATCAATCATATTTATCGCAGCGGTCCGGCCGACAAGGAATGGCTCAACCTCAAGGTCGGCGATTACGTGCTTGCCATCGGCGGCCAGGAGATCAAGGCAGGCGACAACTACTGGAAGATCCTGAGTACGACGGCGGACGAGTATATCCCCGTGAGGGTGGCGAAGACGGCGGGCGGGGAAGGCGCGCGCGTCGTGCGCATCGCGAGCGTCACCAGTCTCAACAACATCAGGTATGAAGAATTTGTGTTGAACAATCGTGACATCGTCGAGAAAGCGACGAACGGGCAGATCGCGTATGTCCACATCCGCTCGATGGACCAGACGTCGCTCGAGCGCTTCCAGAACGAGATCAACCGCTTCTGGAACAAGAAGGGGATCATCATCGACGTCCGCTTCAACACCGGCGGGAACATCGACGAGCAGTTGCTCGACATTATCGAACGGCGGCCATATATGTTCACTAACTCGCGCGGCGGGGCGCGCACGTGGGGGCGGCGCCCGCAACAGGCCATCGCGGGGCCCAAAGTGATGATGATCAATCAGCGCTCCTTCTCCGATGGCGAGGCGACGCCGATGGGGTTCCGGACGCTTGGGCTCGGCCGCATCGTAGGCACGCCCACGGCCGGGGGCGTGATCTGGACCGGGAGCTACTCGCTCATCAACGGCGGGAGCGTGCGCACGCCGAGTCAGCTCGCCGTCACCTACGATCCTACTAAGCCCAACAACTACGGGATCAACCTCGAGAACTACGGCGTGCCCCCGGACCTGTGGGTGCAGAACACCCCCATGGATGAGATCAAGGGAGTCGACCGCGAACTCCAGGCGGCGATCGAAGAGGTAATGAGAATGCTCAAGGCATCCCCGGGCGCCGCTGCCGGCGCCGACCGTCAATAGGGCGAAACTGCAGATGCGCGCAGAGGCACGCAGATTTGGGATCTGCAGTGCCCCGTGCCGCACCCGCGGTTCCTTAGCCCGGATGATTCATGAATATGTGACCAAAATGCAGTCTTGGACGCGGAAAAACGCTGACCGACGCTGACCATTCGGTCTTGGTCAGCTGCTCTGCTAATAACAAGGAAGGTATATAATGCGACGAAATCCGCTCACCGCTCTTCTCCTTTTCCTGGCATTGACGATAACGACGGGCGCGCAGACCAAGGCGCCGGCCACTTTCGCCGACTACGGCCAGTGGGAATCACTGGCGCCTGCGGGCGGCCGCGGAGGATTCTCGCCCGACGGCCGCTGGCTTGCCTACGCCATCAACCGATCCAACCGGAACAACGAGCTGCGGGTAACCAAACTGGCGGACGGCACCACGACGATTGCCGCCTTTGGGGCGCAGCCGGTCTATTCCTCCGACTCGAAATGGCTTGCTTACAGCATCGGTCAATCGGAGGCCGAGCAGGAAAGACTGAGGAGCGAGCAACGGCCGGTGCAGAACAAGCTCGGCCTGTTGAACCTCACGACCGGCGAGGTCTCGACGGTTGATGGGATCGAGTCGTTCTCCTTCAGCCCCGACGGCGCCTACATCGCGCTGCGGCCGTACGGGCCGGAGCGCGCATCCGGCTCGGCTGCGCCGCCGGGACGTGGCGCAGGAGGCGGGCGCGGGGGAGCGGGCGGCTCCGACGGATCTGAGGAAACGCCGGGCACGACGCTCATTGTCCGGAAACTCGCCGGCGGAAGCGAGATGTCCTTCGGCAACGTGTCCCAGTTCGCGTGGCAGGACTCCGAGCGCAGCCATATGCTGGCCATGGTCATCAGCGCCGCCGGCAAAATGGGGAACGGCGTGCACCTGTTTGATCCGGAGACTTCCGTGTTGCGCGTGCTCGATTCCGCAGCCACGACCTACTCGGATCTGGCGTGGCGGAGAGATGTTCCGGATCTCGCCGTGCTCCGGGCGAAGACCGATGATCGCAAAGATGGCTCGACCTACGCGGTGCTGTCCTGGACGGGGCTCGGCAAGGGCGAGCGCATGCGCACCTACGATCCCACGGCCGATTCTAACTTCCCGGCGGGCATGCGGACCGTTTCGTTCCGCCGCCTCTCATGGTCGGACGACGGCGCCGTACTGTTCTTGGGGATCGCCAGGTGGGATGACAAAGCGGTTCCGGCGGGACGAGGCGGCAGAGGCGCCGGCACTGCCGCAGTGGACGAACCCGCGGGCCTGGACGTCTGGCATTGGGGCGACGTGGTCGTCCAGCCCAAGCAGAAAGTCGATGCCCCAGCCGATCGACGACGCAACATGCTGGCCGCGTGGCAGCTCGGCAACGGCAGGTTCGTGCAGCTCGGCAAGGACCCGGTCAGCGAACAGGTGACGCCCATCCGGCACACGAATTTCGCCACCGTCGCAGAATGGTCGAAGTACGCGATGGATCGGACCATCGGCCGTCCGGGCGCCGACCTGTATCTTGCGGACATCACGACCGGTGCGAGAACAAAGCTCAGAGACAACCTCATCGAGCGCTATGTCCAGGCGGGACCCGGCGGCAAATACCTGCTCTTCCTGCAGGACGATCAGTATTGGACGGTCAATCTCGCCTCGCGCGCGATTACCAACCTCACCAAAGCCGTGCAGACATCGTTCATCGATAAGGAATCGGACCAGACGATCAAGCAGAAGCCGCCCTTCGGCGTTGCCGGCTGGACGAAAGACGATGCGGCTGTTCTCCTCTATGACAAATTCGACGTCTGGCAGCTGGCGACTGACGGCTCGAAGGCCCAGCGGCTGACGGACGGCGCATCCGAGCAGGTTCGCCATCGCCTGGTTCGAATCGATCCTGCCGAAGAGTGGATCGATCTCGGCAAGCCCGTGTACCTGAGCGTGTACGGTGACCGAACGAAGAAGTCGGGCTACGCGCAGCTCAAGCCCGCCGGCGGTGTCAGCCGCCTCGTGTGGCTCGACAAGAGCGTGGGATCGCTTGCGAAGGCTAAAGAGGCGGAGGTGTACGGATACATTTCCCAGGACTACGACGACTCACCCGACATTTTTGTCGGCGGCGCCGACCTGAAGGACGCGAAGCAGGTCACCACGACCAATCCGTTCCAAAGCAATTTTGTCTGGGGACGCAGTGAGCTGGTTGACTACAAGACGGACAAAGGCCAGGCGCTGCAGGGCGCACTGTATTACCCGGCCGGGTACGAACCGGGCAAGAAGTATCCGATGATTGTCTACATGTACGAGCTGCTCTCGCAGAATGTCCACCGCTACGTCGCGCCGTCGGATCGCGACTACTACAACACCTCCGTCTTCACGAGCCACGGCTATTTTGTCTTCCAGCCGGACATCGTCTTTGCGCCGCGGCAGCCCGGGGTGTCCGTGGTTCAGTGTGTCGTGCCGGGCGTGAAAAAAGTGCTGCAGACGGGAATGATCGATCCCAAGCGCGTCGGATGCGTCGGGCATTCATGGGGAGGATTCGACGCGGCGTTTCTTGCCACCAACACAAACGGTGTCTTTGCTGCCGCGGTTGCCGGCGCGCCCCTGACGGATCTTGTCAGCATGTACGGCGATCATCACTGGGGTCCGGGCATCGCAGAGACCGATCACATCGAGACGGGCCAGGAGCGCATGGAGGTGCCGCTCTGGGAAGACTTGCCGGATTACGTCACCAACTCCGCGATTATGACCGTGAACAAAATGACCGTGCCGCTCCTGCTCGAAGAGGGCGACGCCGACGGCACCGTGTTCTGGCATCAGAGCGTCGAGCTCTACAACATCGCGCGGCGCGCAAAAAAGAACGTCGTGTTCCTCGTATACAACGGCGAGGATCACGGCCTGCGGCAGAAAAAGAATCAGGTCGATTACCAGCACCGCATCCTAGCCTGGTTTGCGCACTACCTGAAAGATGAACCGGCAGAGACCTGGATTACGAACGGCGAAAGCTACCTCGAGCGCGATGCCGAGGTGAAGCGGCTGACAGCCAAAAAATAGCGTCGGGATCTTCGAAATCACCGGATGCACAATAGAGACCACGAAATCCGCAAAGGCGCTTTCGTGCATTTCGTGGCCTCATTTTCAATTCAATTGCCGGACAGGAATTTTTTCAGGAACTCGTCCATTCTCCCGAAAAGATAGAGCCAGCGCTTGTGCAGCAGCGTCTCGTGCGTGTCGTCTGGAAAGACGATGAGCTCGAAATAAACATCGCGCGCCCGCAGAAGCTGAACGAGCCCGGTCGTCTGCTGAAACGCGACGTTTCTATCGTCGTCGCCGTGGATCAGAAGCACAGGTGACTTCCACTTGTCGATGGCTGCGATGGCAGACGACTGATAGGACACGTCTGCCGGGTCGAGCGAACTGCCGTAGAGGTGGACACCCGCGAGATCCACACCCGCAGAGAAGATGTCGGAATTTCTGGCGAGCGCTTGGGCGGTGAGCAAGCCGCCGTACGACAAGCCCCAGATGCCGACCCGCTTTGGATCGACGTCGGGACGTGACTGCAGGTACTTGCCGGCGGCGAGCACGTCCTGATACTCGGAGTTCCCCCTGCCGGCCGTGTTCGGCGCGTTCCGGAATGACCTGCCATAGCCGATACCGCTGCGATAATTCACCGACAGCACGACGTACCCCTGGCTTGCCAGCCACTGGTTGACGGCATATGCAATGTGGTAGAAGTGCATGTAGTGGTAGCCGAGCAGCATCTGGCGCACCGGACCGCCGTGCACGAAGATCATCGCCGGCCGCTTCTCGCCTGGCTGGAGGTTCTTCGGCAGGAACAGTTGATCGTGAATCTCGAGGCCGTCCGGCGATTTGAGGAGCACCAGCTCGGGCACGGCTTCCGCGTCAATGGGGAACTCCTTCGGGAGTATGGGGAAGATCACCTGCTGCTGTTTGCCTCCCCCCGACGGAAACAGTCCCACCGATTGCGGGCGCTTCGCGTCGGCAGAAAGCACCGCGAGCTGCTTGCCCGAGGCGAGCGGCACCGGTGATGTTTCAATACCCTCGCCGAGCGTAACCTGCCTTGGTGTGCCGCCCGACGTCGGCACGGTCCAGATGTGCCTCCGCTCGATGTCCTGTGCGTTTGTACAATAGTAGAGCGTATTGCCGTCTTTCGAGAGCGCTACATCCGTCGCACCTTCAATCAACCCGTCCGTGGTCGTGAGCAGCACCGGTTTCGATGTGAGGCTGCCCGAGAGACTCACGGAGAAGTAGCGTTCCCACTCGTCGCCCTGGAGGTTGCTCATAGGGAAGATGACGTGGCCCCCGGCCCACTGGATGCTGTTGATGTTTGTGAACACACGCTCGTCCGGGGTGGTGTGCCAGACCTCCTTTGCGTCACACGTCGCCGGGTCCGCCACCCAGAAAGACAGGGTATAGCCGCCCCTGAAGGTCGCGCGCGTGAGGCCGGGCACCTGCATGGCCGCCGGGCTCACACCCGTTTGACCGCCGCTCGCCTGTCCACGCTGTGCGCCCGGCTGGTTCTGCGGCGGTATCAGTGTCGGCGCGGGTGGCTCGCCCATACGGCCGCGGCCGGCACCCCGGCCTTGTGCGGCCGTGCCCGGCACATAGGCGGGACCGTTCGGCAATCCGAGACCGCCGCCGCCCTGCTGTGCCTGCTGGCCAAACGGCAGACCCGGGCGTCGGATGAACGTGATCTGCTTGCCGTCCCTGGACCACGTCGGACTGGTGTCACGATCTACGCTCGGCGCGATAAAGTTCACCGCGCGCGTGCGAATGTCATAGAGGCCGATCAAGCTGTGGTCGACGCGGCTGCTGACGAAGGCGATCTTTGTGCCGTCCGGCGACCAGCGCGGATTGCCGTTCGTCCCCCACGCTTTGATGAATGGCTCTTCACCCTTATCCATCTTTGAGGCCGGAGGGGTCTGGGTGGCACGCGCGCGATAGATCTGGCCCTCCTTCACATAGAGCACCGAGCGGCCGTCCGGAGAAAGCTGAGGACTTGCGCCTTCAGCCAGACGCCACGCGATGCCGGGAGCGGCCGTGCGCGCTGCCCAGATCGCGCGCTCGGCACCGCCGGGATCGCTTGTGGGATTTGCGATCCAGCCTTCACGATTGGGCCCACTCCCGCGCACGAACACCACGATCGATCCGTCGGCGGAGATGCTGAGATCAGATATGTCGGTGCCGTCATCGTTGAGAAACGACGTCAGGCGGACGGGCCGGAACGCGGGCGCAACAGCCGTGTACACGTTGCGTTTGCCCTGGTCGTATGCCAGCCACGCCAGCCGGTCGACTTTCGCGGCCGAGACCAGGCCGAAAGGATAGGCCGGACACATAAACTGGTCGATCGTGGGCTTTTTCTGCGCCGCAACAGGCTGTATCGCCCCGAAGGCCAGCGCCATTGCCGCCATCAAAACGAGTGAGAGACGAGACCAGCGATTCATAGGAAATCTCCGCATCGGTTGATCGTATTTTGCTTTTGTCTTGCGGATGCAGGGTACCATCCGCCGCGGCGGAAAGCATCCGATTTTCCAATCTGGTGCGATTGATGATATACTGCGCCGGTTTTTGCGATGCCTGCGGCATGGTATCGCGGTATGCTGCAATTTATGTGACATCCATGAGATAAGGAGAAGGATCGATGCGTTTGATGACGAGAGGGTTTTTGGCAGTCCTGTCACTGCTTTGTGCCTTGGCTCTGGGACTCGCACTGGAGCAGGACGGCGCACCATCGAGCAACGAAAAGATCATGAATCCGGCCAATTTGACGGAGAGGGCGCCGGACAACTTTCAGGCAAGATTCGAAACCACAAGAGGCACTTTTGTTGTCCAGGTAAGACGGGCATGGACACCGAACGGGGCTGACCGTTTCTATAATCTCGTCAAAAACGGCTACTATGACAACTGCCGGTTCTTCCGGGTGATGTACGGAGCCCTGGTGCAGTTCGGGATCAACGGCGACCCGAAGGTCAACGCAGCCTGGATGCAGGCGCGGATTCCGGACGATCCGGTCAAACAGTCCAACAGGAGAGGATACGTTTCTTTCGCGACGGGGGGCAAGAACGGGCGCACCACGCAGATTCTTATCAGCCTCAGCGACGAAAACATACAGCTGGATGCCCAGGGCATCGCACCGTTTGGCACGATTGTCAAAGGTACCGACATCGTAAATGCGTTTTACGCCGAATACGACCCGCCCATGGGAAAGCGCGGACCGGAAGAGAGCCGCCTCCAGATTGAAGGCAATGCCTATCTGGATAAGAGTTTCCCCAAGCTCGACTATATCAAGTCGGCGACCATTGTCAGCGATGCGAAGAAGTAGCCGAACCCTGTGTTCAGGAATAAGGACGAATGACGAGTGAGGGATTCGTTCCACTCGTCATTCTCCGCCGGACCTGCATTACGCCAGCCGCATCAGGACCAGGGCCCGGCCCGGTGCTGAACGGCCCTTTAGCTGCAGCTGGCGCAGTATTTAAAGGGATTCTGAAGCCGCTGTTTTCATCAGGGCGGCCCTTCCCAACCTGGAGCGAAAGTGATGTACCTCCAGCCCGGCAAATCACGATCTCCCGGTAAAGCACCGCGATGGCGCTATCTGATCTTGTTTGTGGTGCTTGCGCCGGCGCTGAGCCTCGCAGCGGCCAGGATCGCTGCGCAGGAGAAACCTGTCGCCGGAAGCCCCCCGGAGAGCATTCCTGCGGCGGAGTTCGCCCGGATTATTCAAGACACTTCCGAGAGCGACGGCTATTTCCAATCCGATGTTTTCGTGTCCAACGAAATCTCATATCTCGCGATTGTCGAGAAACTCCGGGAGCTTGGGGCCTCCGGCGGAGCTTACATCGGCGTGGGACCGGAACAGAATTTCACGTACATCGCCAGAATCCGTCCGCAGATCGCTTTCATCGTGGATATCCGCCGCCAGGCCATGATCCAGCACCTCATGTACAAGGCGATATTCCAGCTTTCCGATGATCGTGCACGATTTCTTTCGTGCCTGTTCAGCAGACCTCTGAAAGGAGATAAGCCACCCGGTCGCGACGCCACGGCAGGAGAGCTCATGGGCTACTTCAGCCAGGCCCCCGCGAGCGGCGAGGCTTACGCCGGGAACCTGGCCAAGATCGGGAAAACGATCCGGGAGGACTTTCAGTTCTCGCTTTCGGATCGCGACCAGTCGCTTCTGGAATACGTATACGGAACCTTCCGCACGGAGGGACCTGCAGTCTCTTCCCGTATCGGGTGGAATGGCGGGCGTTTTCCTTCGCTGAGGGATATCATCGAACAACCCGATCCGACCGGGAAACCGGGCAGTTTCCTCGCCGGCGAACAGGGCTATGCGTTCGTGCGCGATCTGCAGCGCAGGAACCGGATCATTCCGGTGGTCGGCGATTTTGGTGGTTCCAAGGCGCTCAAAGCCGTGGGCGCATACTTGCGCAAAAACTCTTACACGGTAACCGCGTTCTACACCTCCAACGTGGAACAGTACCTGTTTCAGAACGGCGCGTTCGGAGCCTTTGCCGGCAATGTCAGGACGCTGCCCATAACTCCAGACAGTCTGTTCATCCGTGCGGTAATGCGGCAGGCGCCTGTGGTCCAGGTCGCCGGGGGACGGGCGGCGACTCTTCTGCAGAAGATCTCTGTTTTCCTTAAGGATTACGACGGAGGTCTCTACCAGAACTATTCCCAGCTGGTCAACACGCACTACATCATCGGGCGACGGCCCTAAACCTCCTTTGTCGGACGGGTGAAGTTATGAACAGCAGCACGGCCAGGGGCTGGTTGACGCCGGCGGCCGGATTGATGGTGCTGGTGGCGGTAACGGCAGGGGTGGGCCCAGGTACGCGCGGCGGATATGGTCGCGACGCAGTTGTAGCCCAGGGCGCGGCGGCACCGGGTCCCGCACCGGCATATCCGGGCTACACACTCGTTTGGTCCGAAGAGTTCGACCGCGACGGCGAGCCCGATCCGGCGAACTGGACTTACGAAACGGGCTTCGTGCGCAACCAGGAGCTGCAGTGGTATCAGCCCGGCAATGCGCGCGTCGAGAACGGGATGCTCATTATCGAGGGCCGCCGGGAGCGCAAGCCCAATCCCAACTACCAGGCCGGTTCAACTGACTGGAAACGCAATCGCGAGTTTGCCGAATACACCTCGTCAAGCCTCACAACCCGTGGCCGGCATGACTGGCAGTATGGCCGAATCGAAATGCGCGCGCGGATCGATACCCGAGCCGGCCTGTGGCCGGCCTTCTGGACGCTCGGTACCGGCGGCGGGTGGCCGCGCAATGGCGAGGTGGACATCATGGAGTACTACCGCGGCAACCTGCTGGCCAATGCAGCCTGGGGCTCTGCCCAGCCCGGGCGGGCGGTTTGGAACGATACGCGCACTCCTCTCATGGCGTTCCACAATCCCGACTGGTCCAGACAGTTCCACGTCTGGCGCATGGACTGGGACGAGAACCGGATCCAGCTCTTCGTGGACAATCAGTTGCTCAACGAGATCGACCTGACCAAAACGATCAACGAAGACGGCACCAACAAGAATCCCTTCCGCCAGCCGCACTATCTCATTGTCAACCTCGCCATCGGCGGCCAGGGCGGCGATCCGTCGGCGACTGAATTTCCCAGCCGCTATGAGATTGATTTCATCCGCGTATATCAAAAGAAGGGGTAGCGCAGGAACAGGGGCCCGAGAGCAGTGGCCCAAGGCCCCCGACTCCTGACTTCTCCTCTCATTTCTTGTGCCGCCTCATTTGATTGTGGATGATTTCCAGCTCAACCGATGTTATCCTCCTCCCACTCAGGAAATGAATATCACCATCCATCACTTGTCGCTGGAGGTTTTATGTCGAGGTACTATCGACTTCTGCTGATAGGCGCGGCACTCGTGCTCGTCATCGCTGGCCATGTTCTTCTGAGCCAGACGCCGGGCGGGGCGCCCGTCGCCACGCAGTTTGAACAGCTGCACTTCCGCTCCATCGGTCCGGCCAGTATGTCCGGCCGCATCACAGACTTTGCGGTTTATGAGGCAAATCCCAGCATCTATTACGTCGGCTCATCGCACGGCGGTCTGTGGAAAACGGTCAACAACGGCCTCACCTTCACACCCCAGTTTCAGGACCTGGGATTGATGTCGGTGGGGGACGTGACCATCTCCCAGTCGAATCCGGACCTTGTATGGCTCGGCACCGGCGAGGGCAACGCCCGTCAGAGCATTTCGTGGGGTGACGGCGTCTACAAGTCTACGGACGGCGGCAAGAGCTTCAAGAACATGGGGCTGCGCGCGTCCTACCACATCAACCGCATCGTGATCGACCCGAACGACAACAACGTGGTCTTTGTCGCAGCACAGGGCCCGCTTTTCGGGCCAGGCGGCGATCGCGGCGTATACAAGACCACCGACGGCGGCGCGACCTGGAAGCCGGTTCTGCAGGTCGATGACCTGACGGGCGCGAACGATCTCGCCATGGATCCGACGAATAGCAAGATTCTATACGCCTCTACATGGCAGCGGCAGCGCTCGCAGTGTTGCTTCAACGGCGGCGGGCCGGGAAGCGGCATCTGGAAGTCGACAGACAGCGGCGAGAAGTGGACACGTCTCACCGCCGGTCTCCCCAAGGTTGCGCTCGGCCGGGTCGGGCTCGACGTTTACAGAAAAAGTCCCAACATCCTCTATGCCTCCATAGAGGCTGAGAATCCGGCGGCAGCGGCGGGTGGCCGCGGCGGTGGTGGCGGCGGGGGTATGGGCGGCGGGGGAGCCGCAGGCGGCGAAACCGGCCTATATCGGTCCGATGACGGCGGTGCATCGTGGCAGCGAGTGAATTCAGCGAACCCACGCCCGATGTACTTCTCGCAGGTGCGCGTCGATCCCAACAGCCCTGACCGCGTCCTCATGGGTGGCGTCGGCCTGCATATGACGATCGACGGCGGCAAGACCATCGAGACCGACGCCGCGCAGGCGACTCACGATGATGTCCATGCCATCTGGATCGATCCGGCCAACTCAAATCACATCCTGATCGGCAACGACGGCGGCGTATCCGTGTCGTATGACGGCAGCCACACGTGGCAGTGGCTCCCGAATCTTCCCGTCGGAACGTTCTATCACGTCGGCTACGACCTGGAGTACCCCTTCAACGTATGCGGCGGATTGCAGGACAACTATGACTGGTGCGGTCCGAGCGCCGTGCGCTTCCGTGCCGGTATCAGCAACGACAAATGGCAGACAGTGCAGGGGGGTGACGGATTTGTTGCCATCATCGACCAGCGCGACTCGCGCATCGTCTACACCGAGTCGCAGGACGGCAACATGACGCGGAAAAACCGCGTGACCGGTGAATCGAAGAACATCCGCCCGACCCCCGAAAACGTTACACCGGCTCCGGCCGCCGGCGAACGCTATCGCTTTAATTGGGACACGCCGATGATCTTCTCTCCGCACGATCCGGGGACGCTCTACGTTGCGGCGCAGGTGGTCTTCAAATCCACCGATCGGGGCGACAGCTGGATGGCGCTGAGCCCGGATCTCACCACCAACGCCAATCGCAACGATATGATGATCATGGGGGTCAAGGACAGCGACGTCCGCATCTCCAGGAATGACGGCATTGCGAACTGGCCGACCATCGTTTCCTTGGCCGAGTCGCCGAAACAGCCCGGCATCTTTTACACCGGCACGGACGACGGGGTTGTGAGCATGACCAGGGATACCGGCAAAACCTGGCAGAATATCACCGACAAGATCCCCGGTTTCCCGAAAGGCGCTTGGGTGTCGGAGGTCGTGCCGTCGCGCTTCGACGCAGGCACAGTGTATGTCACCGTGGATGCACACCGGCTGAACGATTTCAGCACCTACATCTGGGCCAGCAACGACTTCGGCGCAACGTTCCGCTCTCTGAACTCCAACCTCAAGGGTGAGGTAGTCAAGACGTTGACCGAAGACCTGCGTAACCAGGACGCGTTGTACATCGGAACCGAGACCGGCATCTTCCTCACGCTCGATCGCGGCAAGAGCTGGGCGCGCCTGAAGGCGAACTTTCCGACGGTGCGCGTTGATGAAATCACACTGCATCCACGCGACAACGCGATGCTCGTGGCGACGCACGGGCGCTCGCTGTGGATCCTCGATCACCTCGAACCGATCCAGGAGTACGCGGCGGCGCAAAACGCCGCAGCGGATGCGAAGTTGTTCTCGATCGGGCCTGCCCTGCAATGGAAGTCGATGGATGACAAAAACGACGAGTTCTGGGGCCATCAGTACTTTTTGGGCGAGAATCCGCCGTTTGAGGCCATGATCCAGTACTCCCTTAAAAAGCAGGCCAACGATGTGAAACTGAAGATCACGGACAATCTGGGCAAGGATGTTCGTGAGCTGACACTGACCGGAAACAAACTGCAGGCCGGCATTCAGACCGGCTGCTGGGATACGCGCGTGGAACCGATCCCTGCCAACATCCCTGCTGCAGCTCCCGGACAGCCAAGCCCCCGTGGAGGTGGTGCGCCTCCTGGACAGCCGAGCGGCCGCGGCGGCCGCGGCCCTGTAATTCCGGGCATTCCTCAGCCACAACCGGAAGCCGGTTATATGCCGGTGAATCCTTGCGGTGGCGGAGGGGCAGGCGGCGGCCGTGGAGGCGGTGGCGGCTTCGGCGGGGGTGGCGGCAACGCCGGTCCGTTCGTGCTGCCGGGCACCTACAATGTTGCCCTGTTAGTCGACGGCAAGACGGTTGAGACGAAGCCGATCAAGATTATCGCCGATCCCGAGTCCCAGCTGAACGACGTGCAGCGGAAGCGCTATACCGAAATCCTGATGGACCTGCACGAGATGCAGCGCAAGGGCACTCCTGTGCAACAGGCGCTCAACTCACTCTTTTCACAGATGACCGACGTCGCAGCGAAGGTCAAGGACTCGACCAGCGTGCCGGCGGCGGTAAAAACGCAGTTTGCAGCGTTCAACAAAGAATTTGATGCCGTCCGTGTCAAATTCGGCGTGCCTCAGGCTGTGGGCGGTGGCGGCCGCGGTGGTGGTCCCGGCGGCGGTGCTCCTGCAGGTGGCCGTGGCGGAGCCCCCGGTGCAGCTGCAGGGGCGGCCGCGCCGGCGGCTGTGGAAAACACGGGCGGCTTCAATCCCGCCATGCAGGGGGGCTTCGGCGGAGGTCGGGGCCAGGGCCCGGGCTTGATAAATCAGGCCAGCTCCTTGAAGGGACAAATCGGTTCATTCTGGGAGATGCCGAGCGATGCGCTCCTGAAGCAATACAACGACCTCAAGCTGGCCATTCCGAAGGCCATGCTCGAAGCCAATGCCTTTTTGGCGAAGGTGCCTGCGATGAGTGACGCGCTGAAGAAATACGACATCACGCTGACCGCTCCGGCACCCATCAAGTAAGGGTTCAACGGAAAAACCGGTGGCGGCTGCCATCGCGCCAGCGTTGAAAAGTGTGCGACGGCAGCCGGCCACCGGTTTTGATCATCGGCAGTTCCTCTGTCTCCGATGAGATCTTTCCAAAATCGGCTGGTAGAGCCTTCGAGTCTTATAAGTCAGGTCGGACGCTGACTGCCAAGACTCAGAGAGACTAGTTCTTCCCCATCCAGATGTCCTCCAGGACGACCACTGAGGTGGTAAGCGTCTGACCGCCAACGATCAGCCGGACCATGTAGGCCCCCGGCTGGACCGGGCTCGCGCCCCCGCCGCCCCCGCGGCCGCCCCCGCCCCGACCCCCGCGGCCGGCGCCGGCAACCGCAGCAGCGCCCGCTGCAACTTGAGCTTGCCCGGCTGCGCCCGCTGCACCACCGGCAACTGGAGCCGCCTGGGCTCCGCCGCGGCCACGCCCGCCGGCGTCACCGGCCGGCGTGTCGGGGAACATGTCCCATTGTGTGCGGTTCATCCCGGCTCTTACCGTCGTGTCGATCGTGCGGATGACTTGCCCGCCTTGGAGGATTTCGATCTTCGCGTCACCCAGATCGGCCTTCGCCCAGAAACTCAGCGCGGTACCACGCGGCGGATTCTGGCCGCTGAAGTCCCGGTTGGTCGGGTGGCGCTGCGCCTGCGGATCGGTCTTCCACTGAATCGCCGGCCGGGGATCGAAGAGCACCAGGCTCGAGTTGCTGGTCTGCGCGAGCTGTTCGAGCGGTGTGATGTCGTCGGCGATCCAGATCGATCGTCCGTGGGTGCCGATGATGAGATCGCGGTCACGCGGGTGAATCAGGATATCGTCCACTCTTACATTGGGCATGCCGCTCATGAACTTCTTCCAGTCTCTGCCGCCATCGACCGATACGAAGAGGCCGAACTCCGTCCCGACGAAGAGCAGATTCGGGTTGTCGTAGTCCTCCCGCAGCGCATTGACGTTGCCTTTGGCGGGCAGATTGGCGGTGACGTTCGTCCACGTCTTGCCGTAATCGGCCGTCTTGAAAAGATACGGTTTCCAGTCGTCGTTGCGGTGATTGTCGAGCGCGACGTACGCCGTGCCCGGATCGAAGTGGGACGGCTCGATGCGCGAGATCTGCACGTAACCCTTGGGCACGCCCCTGATGTTGTTGTAGACGTCTGCAAAGTTCACGCCGCCGTCCGTGCTGATCTGCAACATGCCATCGTCGGTTCCGATCCAAATCACGCCCGGTTTCGACGGTGATTCGCGGATCTGGGTGACGAGGGAATTGGACGAGTTGCCGTCATGCTTTTCCGCCATGGGCGCGTTGCCCGCAACACCCATGATCGGGGTCGAAAACCTGTCGAAGTTCTTGGTGAGGTCCTTCGGGTTCATCCACCAGGTATCGCCGCGATTGGTCGATTTGAAGAAGTACTGAGCCGCCATGTAGATGACTGCCGGATTGTGCGGCGAGATTTCGAACGGCGCGTTCCAGTAAAAGCGGAATGCGTCAGGATTTGCCGGCGGATTGATGATGTTTCCGACACCGCCGCCGCGTCCACCGCCGCCTTGAGGAACCGTCGGAGTTTCGGTTTCGGTCGCTGCCGCGCCGCCTCCGCGTCCGCCGCCGACATTCGGTCGGATGCTCTTTTGTGTGCCCTGGCGCAAATCGTGGCGGCTCATGTTGCCGTTCTGCGATTCGGCGTAGACGATCGCCCAGTCGGTGGGATCCTGCCGGGTATAGAAGCCGTCGCCCCCGGCCACCGTGTACCAGTCGGAGTTGACAGGGCCGGTATTCGAGCGCAGCGCGCTCGGCCCGCACCAGGCGTTGTTGTCCTGCAAGCCTCCGCACACGTAGTAGGGCCGTCGCATGTCGGTCGACACCTGGTAGAACTGTCCCACCGCGACGTCGTTGTGATAGTCCCCCGTGAGTCCGCCGTCGTTGCTGATGTCGAGACCGCCGTCATGGCCGGTCGCGACGATGCGCGGATCCTTCGGATTGATCCAGATCGCGTGATAGTCCGCGTGCGAGCCGACCAGTCTCTGCCAGGTTTTGCCGCCATCGAGTGAGATCTGCCCCGGGTTGCCGCCCACGAACACTTTCTGGTCGTTGACCGGGTCGACCCGAATCTGGCTGAAGTACATCGGGCGCTGATTCTGGTTGCTCATGATGGTCCAGGTCTTGCCGCCATCATCCGAGCGAAATACGCCATTTCCGTTCGGATCGGGAGGAGCATTGCTGCTGCCACGACCGCCGCCCCCGCCGCCTCCGCCGCCACGCGACGGTCCGCCATCGGCAGCGGTGCCAGCGCCTGTGCCTCCACTCGCGCCGGCTTGAACTTGCGCATAAACAACGTTGGGTTTCGCCTTGCAGATTGCGATGGCGATGCGGCCTATGATGCCGTCTTTGGGCGCAGGCCAGCCGTTGCCGGTGATCTTCGTCCACGTGTCGCCGCCGTCCGTCGACTTCCACAGTCCGCTGCCGGGGCCGCCTCCGTTGAATCCCCACCAGGTGCGCCGGCGCTGATACGAGGCGGCATAAATGGTTTTGGGATTCGACGGATCGATCGCCAGGTCGGTGAAACCGGTGTCGGCATCGATGTACTTCGCTTTCTTCCAGGTCTTGCCGCCGTCAACGGATTTGTAGAGACCGCGTTCTTCGTTTGGGCCGAATAGATGCCCGAGGGCGGCGACGAAGACGATGTCGGGATTGGTGGGATCTACGGCCACACGGCCGATCGACTGGGTGTCTTCGAGGCCGAGGTGCTGCCAGGTCTGGCCGCCGTCCCTCGTGCCCCACACGCCGTCCCCGATCGATGAGCTCTGGCGATTGTTCGCTTCGCCCATGCCCACGTAAACGACGTTCGGGTCACTGGCCGCGATGGCGATATCGCCAATCGACTCGTTCGGCATCTCGTTGAAAAGCGAGCGCCAGTGAATGCCGCCGTCAGTGGATTTCCAGAGACCGCCGGTGGCGAAACCGACGTACATGATCATCGGGTCCTTCTCGGCGCCTTCAATATCGTCGACGCGACCCATCATGGTGGCAGGGCCGATCGACCGGAAGTTGAATCCCCGGAGCAGGGGGTCAGTCGAGACATTGGGCGGCGGCCCTTGAAAAGCCCCGCCTCCACGGCCTTGCCCGAGGAGGACACCCGCCAGAGTCAGGCAGGCGGCCATAAACACGAGGGATTGGAGAAGGTGGGAATGTCGTGCCTTCATCGCTCCATCCTTTCATATTTGAATGTGTTTCGGAGAGTAGTTTGTCTTTTCCAGGTTGGGAAAGGATACCACCGGTCGTGTAAAGAATCATCAAAATCGGCAAATCGGAGCCGAGCTCTTCATAACCTCGAAACCCACGGAAATCTGGAGAGGTTTCCGCGGGGTTCGAGGCTTGTTCCAAACCCAAGCCCGAATCCAAGTCTTACTTGGCCAGGCCAACGTCCAGCTCGGCGATCGCAGCCATCCTGCCATCCGTGTGCTCACTGAGAACCGCGAACTTGAGGTAGCGGCCCTTGACCGGATGAGCGAAGGCGATGGTCTGATGCAAAGGTTCCATGGACAGAGTCCCTTTAGAAACAGGATCGCCCCAATCCTTTCCGTCGCCGCTCAGGTAGATCTCATAATCCTTCACGCGTCCGCCGGGATTCCCGGCACGGCCTGTGTAGAGGACGGAGGCGACGTTGAGCGTCTCTCCAAAATCGAGCACGATGTTGTGGGGCGGAGGGGCGGCACTGCCGCGCCAGCGGGAAATCCAATAGGTTTCGCCGGCTCCATCGAGGACGTTCGCGGGATCACCTTCGGAACGTTGGAAGCTGCTCGAAGAGACGACTTTCCAGCTTAGACGTTGATCGTAGGCGCCGAAGACCACGGCTCCTGTGTAAGAGGCAGCGCCCGCGGCGGCGGCACGCAGCGACACGGTTCCCGCCTTCTTGAACTCGAAGGGAACGCCGTACGGCTGCCAGGAACCTCCATCGGTGGCATATTCGACCTTGACTCCGGGAGTATCGCATGTGAGCGTGACCTTGCCGTGGCTGTCGCGCAGGCCCAGGACGGGTTTCACCCGCTCCTGCGGTGCTGCGGTTCGTCCCCGCGCCGCGAGATCACGCTGGGCTGCCGGCAACACGCGCAAGGTGTAGGAGAAGACGATTGGGTCCGACCAGGCGATGTACGGGTCGAGCGGCCGGGGTCCGCAACTGGCACTGCCGACACCGAGGGTTCGGGCACTGAGAGTGACAACCGTGGCGGAGCTTGCCGGCAGATCCACGGAATACTCGGGGGGAACAAGTTCTTCATCCCTGTAGGGGAGCGCCGAAATCTGCATTGGGGCGCTGCCGCTCTGGACCAGAAGCCCGGGAAGTTTCGAGCCCGTGAGTGCCGCCCAGCGCACGTCCTCGTGGTTGCCGCATTCCATCGGCTTTGCATAGGCGGTGAGTTGCTCCCTGACGGTGCTCGAGTAGAGGCCGATGTCAGAGCCCCGTTTGCGATCGGCGTAGTTCTCCATCGGGCCGCGGCCCAGATACATGAACTGATCGAAACGCCTGTCCATCAGCAGGCGGACGCCGAGACGGGCGAGCGGGACGCGGCGGCCCTGCGGCTGGAGAGCGTTATCAACGACAATCGAACCGTCACCATAGACCGTGTAGACCGCGGAGTGAGTGACGGACCAGCCGATGTGTCCCTCGGCCTGGATCACCGACTCCACGCGGACGACGGCGGGCCCGGTTTGCTCGACCTTGAAGCTGATGACCTTTGGTTGCAGAGTTTCGATGCCGTACATCTTCCAGTCCCTCTCCGCCCAGTCATCATCGTTGCGGTGAGGTGCACGCCAGAGATGCATCCTGGGGCCGCCGCCGCGCAGGAACAACTCGACGCCGTCCCGCACCAGCCCGGTGATGTCACCTTCGCCCTTGTCGAAGAGTACGCCGAAACCATCCCCGGACACCCTGATCTCGCTGCCATCCTGCGCCAGGGTCAACGGTTTCATGCTGGACAGATTGGAGACGACTGCGGGAGCCGCGACCGGCAATTTGAATTGAGCGGATGCAATTTCGTAACCTGCTTGCGCCCAGATTTCATTTTTCGCCAGGGCAAACGAGATCTGGAGGAAGTATTCAGCGCCGGGTTTGGGAGTGATCTTCTTGTGAGCAACAGTGACGAGCGTATCGGCGCCGGGCGCCACGCTCAACTTGCCGACAGAACCACGGTCGATGACAACGCCGTCTTCGTTGAGGGCCCAGCTGCCGGAAAACAGATCCAGGTTTGTGAAGGCGTACTTGTTGCGGATTCTAATTCTGCCGGCGGCGAGGTCGTCCGCTTCAAAGCCAATCCACTGATAGGTGCGCTTCACTTCCGGGTAGTGCGGCTTGGGCGCGCGGTCCGAAAAAACCACACCCTTGTGAATGAAATAGTGATCGTTGGGGACTTCACCAAACCCGCCGCCGTATGCGATATAGGGATGGCTCGGATCGCGACGATTCCAGAGACCCTGGTCTTCCCATTCCCAAATGGCGCCACCCATCAGGCTAGGATATTGATCGAAGAGATCGTTGTACTCGCCGATGGCACCCATGGAGTTGTTCATGGCGTGTACATATTCGCAGAGGTAGAAGGGCTTGGTGCGGTTCGGATCCTTCGCCGCATTCTCCACATCGGCGACGGAAGTGTACATGCGGCTTTCGATGTCGGTGGGAATGTCCCTGCCCCGGAAGGGTTCGTAATGGGCCGGCCGGTCCGGATCGATGGCTTTGATTGCTTTCAGAGCAGCGACGAAGTTGCTGCCGCTGCCGTTTTCGTTGCCCAGCGACCAGATAATGACGGATGCATGGTTCTTGAAGTTCTCGACGTTGGCCACGTTGCGGTCGACGATCGCTTTTTCCCAGCGAGGCTCGCGATCGAGCACTCCCATGTAGCCGTGAGACTCGACATTGGCCTCGGCAACGAGGTAGATGCCGTACTCATCGCAGAGCTCATACCAGCGGGGATCGTCGGAGTAGTGGGAAGTGCGCACGTGATTGGCGTTGACCTGTTTGAGCAGTTCCAGGTCCCGGATCATTCTCTCTTCGGACACGTAATGGCCGGTATCCGGCCACATCTCATGCCGGTTGGCGCCTTTGAGTTTTACCGGGACGCCATTGATCGTGAACCGTGCGCCCTTGATTTCAATCTTTCGGAAGCCGGTTCGTGCGGAGAGGATCTCGCCGCCATCTTCGCCGCTCAGGGTGAGGACGGTCGTATACAAATCAGGCGTTTCTGCAGTCCACTTGGCGGGATTCGCAACCGGGATGGAAACGGAGACGTTCTTTTCTTCGCCCGCGTTGAGGGCAGGAACATCGACAGTGGCGATCGCCCCTTGCACGCGACGGCCGTCACGAGTGGCCAAATCAACCGTCAATTTGCGGGGCCTGGCGGGCTGGTCGGAGAAATTGCGGATTTTCCCGGAGACCAGGAGGGTCGCATCGCGATATTGAGTGTCGAGGTCGGTCTTGATGAAGAAATCGCGGATGTGAACCTGCGGGGCGCTCCAGAGCGTCACATTCCGGAAGATGCCGCTGAGGCGGTACATATCCTGATCTTCGAGGTACGTGCCGGCGCTGTACCGGTAGACCTCCACGGCAATCATGTTCTTGCCGGGCTTGACCCAGGGGGTGATGTCGAATTCTGCCGCATTGCGGCTGTTGACGCTGAACCCGACCTGCTGGCCGTTGATCCAGAGAAAGAAGGCCGAATCCACGCCGTCGAACGTCACGAAGGTGCGGCGCCCACTCCAGTTTGCGGGCACGTCAAAGTCACGCCGATAGCTGCCGACGGGGTTCCGCTCTTCGTAAGCGGTGTAGTTCTTCGGCGGCTCGCTCATGACCCTCGGCCAGTCCCTCTGAATGGTGTAGCCGGCGTTTCGGTAATACGGCGTGCCGTAACCGAACACCTGCCAGTTGGACGGGACCGGGATTTCTTTCCAGGGACTCACGTCGAAGGCCTGCTTGAAAAAATCGACCGGCCGCCGTTCGGGGCGCGATACTCAGTTGAACTTCCACTGGCCGTTCAAGCTGCGGTTCCAGGATGAGGCGCGGCGATTGGCAGCAAGGGCTTCGGTGCGGCTGGCGTACGGCATGAGGGTGGCATGGTAAGGCTGTTTGTTGACACCCAGCATCTGCTCGTTTTCAATCTCCGGAGGAACAGGAGCATCTGCCGGAATCAATATGGTGGACAAAGAAAAAAATGCAAAAAGGTATGCAAGAAGGAGCAGAGGTTTTCGCATAGCAAGCTCTCGATTGATAGATGATCGGTTTTTCGATTCTCGGTAGATGCAGGATACCAGCGGTTGAGGCGGAAAGCATCAGGAATCCGGACCATGGAACACGCAAGAGACCAGCGAACGGGTTGGTGACTCTCGTGGGTTTCGTCACAGGGTGGGTCAGAACTGGGGGAGGGAAACGCCGAGCAGATACATGAGCCGCCGGCCGATGACTGCTCCCAGAAATGCTGCGAGGAAGAAGAGAACTCGAATCCAGGAAGATCCTGAAGATTCGGCATAGTTCCTTCCGTTCCAGAGCAGGGAGGCGAAGGCAATGGGGACCACCCCCGCGAGCAACAGGTGAAGCCCGAGCCAGAGGGGATACCGGGAAGTGACAAGGTGCAACGCTCCTTGAAGCCGAGCTGACCCAAAATCGTCCAGGGACGTGCGGGACAGATTCGCGATCATCCACATCGCGGACAGGAACAGCAGGAGACTCCCGGTGATCCCTCCGGCCAGAAAGCATCGAAGCAGAGACCTGGGGCCCTGAGGGTTCACTAGAACAGACGCCGCGCATCCCCCGAGGAGCAATGCCGTCCCGAGAAAAGAAACAGGAACCCATCCGGAGTTCCAGGCCGGCTGCGTCGGGAAAAGATAAATCACCGAGCTGGAAGCGACCGCCGCCAGGGCGAGGAGACTGGTCACAATACCGAGGGCGAACCGATGCTCGGCTTTGTGTGCCCACCAGGCATGGCTGTAGATGAGGGCCCCCAGGACGAACAAAAGCGTCAAGAGGACCTCGAGGCTGAGTCTCGAACTGCCCAGGTTGAGGAGCGACTTCCAGGCGGCGAGGGGGCGGCCCAAGTGAAGCAGAGATGCCAGCAGACCCAGCATGGCCAGCGGGAATATCGCCATTCCTAACGGGCGCATGACGGCGTCGGACTGGGGAGCGGTCCGGTCGAACAGGGTTGCAGCCAACACGAGCCCGCCGGCAAGCTGGATCGCGATCGTAAAAACAACCAACGGCCATTCCGTCATGCTCTCGCCCCTCACGCTCCTAACGCCTCCGCCCTCACCTTGTACCTGCAAGCAGGCCGCGTCAGATCAGGGGAGGGGAGATTTCGAATTGTGACGGCCACACCCGGCCGTGCGGCAATCTCGGCGAGGCGGCCGATTTCGATGGCACGCATGGGACATGCCGCCACGCATACAGGACTCTTTCCTCGTTCAAGCTGGTCGATGCACAGGTTGCATTTCCGGACCCTGCCCTCGTTGGCATCATACTGGGGTGCGCCGTAAGGGCACAGCCAGGTGCAATAGCGGCAGCCGATGCAGCGCTCGGGATCGTGCACGACAATTCCGTCGCTCGCCCGCTTCGCATAAGCCCCGGCCGGGCAGATTTTGACACAGATCGGGTCCTCGCAATGATTGCAGGACATGGAGATGTTGTAGGCGAATATCTTTGGAAACTCCCCGCCCTCGAAGGTACGCACCCTGCGGATTCTCCGGCCGACTGCAGAATCATTGAAATCCTTGCAGGCGATTTCACACGTCCTGCAATTGATGCATTGGGTGGCATCCACGAAAAATGCGATCTGACTGTTAACCACCCGACCCTCCCTCAATCATTTGAACTTCCACCAGAATCGTGTGCTGGGCATTGCCGTGAGCGAGAGGAGTCGGTCTCTGACTCGTGAGGACGTTGATGCAGCCCCTCCGGCACACGCCGTTCTTGTCCGGCGTGTACCAGGCGCCTTGCGGGATGGAGATGACGCCCGGACGGACGCGCCTGGTCACATGGGCCCTGATCAGCAAAGCCCCGCGGTCATTGAATACTTTGACCTTTGCGCCGTCCGCTATTCCCCGAGTGCCCGCGTCCTGAGGGCTGATCCACATCACCTGGGGATCTGCCTCTTCCATCCAGGAATTCTCGTCAAAAGTGGAATGTGTCCGCCTCTTGTAATGAGGGCCGATGCACTGCAGAGGAAACTTCCGTATCAGGGAATCTTCCGGCCCCTCCCATGCGGGAATATACTTGGGAACGCCCGGAATGTCGGGCCTGGCCATGTCGTAGAGCGTCTTCGAAAAGATCTCGATTTTTCCCGAGGGCGTCCTGAAAGGATTCCTGTCAGGATCCTTGATCTCCTTCTCAAAGGCGACATATGCCTGCGGCGGTTCGCGATAGAGCCCTGTCTTTTTCAGTTCGTCGTAGCCGGGGAACGACGGATTTGTTTTTCTCGCATCGTCGATGATCTGCTTCAGCCAGTCTTCCTGGGTTTTGCCTTGCTGGAACTTTTCCCCGACGCCCAGTTTTTCTGCGACCCGGCTGAGCCACCAGTAATCATGTTTGCACTCAAACGGGGGCTCGACAACCCTGTTGCCGAAGACGATATATTTCTCGCCCGACCAGGGGAAACCGATATCGCTGCGCTCCAGCGAATTGTCGGCCGGCAGGAGGACATCGGCAAACCTGGCGCTGGGAGTCATGAAATGATCGGACACGACGATGCACTCGACGAGGTTCTCGTCCTGGAGAATCCTGATCGTCCGATTGATGTCGGCGTGCTGGTTGACGAGCGTGTTGCTGGCCAGATTGAAGATGAACTTTATGTTGCTGAGCAACGGGCCTCCCGTTACACCGTCTTCCGCCGTCATTTCCGTGCCGCGCACGACGGCATCGGTCCATAGAAACACCGGGATTTTGGCTTTAACGCCATTGGTACCGGTGGGCAGTTCTCCGACGCCGAGACCGAATACTCTGCCTCCCTCACCTCCTCCCCAACCACCGCCGAGAACGCCGAGGTTGCCCGTCATGCACGCCAGGACAATTCCCGCACGAACGGACTGCTCGCCGCAGGCATGGCGCTGCGGCCCCAATCCCTGCAGCAACTGTGCGGGCTTGGCCGTTGCGTACTCCCTTGCCAGATTCCGAATCGTATGGGCGTCGATGCCGGTGATGGGGGCAGCCCATTCCGGAGTCTTCGGCGTTTGATCGACGAATCCGAGCACGTAACTCTTGAATGATTGGCCTTCGGGGACGCCCGAGGGCATGTGTTGTTCGTCGAAGCCGATGCAGTACCTGTCGAGAAAAGTCCGATCGAGCAGATTTTCGGCAATGATCACGTGAGCCATGGCGATGAATAGTGCGGCGTCCGTGGTCGGTTTCAGCGGCAGCCATTCGTCTGCGAACGTCGCTGCCGTCTCCGTGAGGCGCGGATCAATGACAACGATTCTTGCCCCGGCCTCCCTGGCTTTGGCCAGGTAGTAATTGGAATTTGTCTCAAAAACGGTCTCCGCCGGATTGAAGCCGTTGAGAACGATCAGCTTGGAGTGAAGCAGGGTCTGATAGGAACTCGTATCCCGGTAGCCGGTGACGAAAGGCGCAGTGTATCGGAGGCACGCCGAGCTGTAACTGTTGTAGTATCCGAGGTAGCCGCCGAGCAGGTTCATCAGGCGTCGCGCCCCGGCAACGCCTGTGATGGCTCCACAGTCGCCCGTGCCGTATTGGATGTAAACGGACGAAGGCCCATGACGGTCCAGAATTCCTTTAAGATTGACGGCGATGATCTCGACTGCTTGATCCCATGTAATCCGCTGGAATTTTCCTTCGCCTCTTCGGCCCACTCGTTTCATCGGGTATTTGAGGCGGTCCGGGTGGTAGAGACGGTTCCTCATGGCCCTGCCTTTGAGACAAGCGCGGAGCTGCGGCTTGCTGTCGGAATCGGGCGACTCATCCGTACTGATCCGAACCACGACGCCGTTCTGGATGTGCGCCTTGAGCTGACACCGCCCGCCGCAGTTGTTGTTGCAGACAACGGAGATGATCCGTGAGCCGTCTTCCTTGATCTCATCGGGGATGATTTGATCGAGTGCCAGGCGGCCGAACACCTCGGTGGCTGCCACGCTTCCGGCAGCGGCCCCCGAGAGTTTCAAAAATGACCTTCGGTCCAGCCCGATGCGCACCCCTACCCCTCCGGCCCCCATTTGTGAGTGGCCGCCATTCTACCCCAACTCCCCACCTTTTGTAATCGGTATGGAATCGCTGTCGGACCTGATGAAGCTGTCTGCCTTCAGGAGAATGAGCTCAAAACAGCTAAAACAGATTGGCGCCCCATTTTCCGCGCTCCCTGTTGACATCGAATCCCTCCGGCGGCAAAATTTTTTCGGAGGCCAATATGAAACAATCCGCACTTGCCCTCACTGCCATTCTGGCTCTCTCTGCATCTCTCGTGCTTGCGCAAGAGCATGCCTCTAGCGGCTCTATGGTTGCAAGCACGCCACAGTGGGAGAAGATCAAGTCGCTGGTTGGTGAGTGGGACGGCTATGCCATGGAAGGCGGCAAAAAGATGCCGACGCACATTTCCGTGCGCATGACTGCCGACGGTTCAGCCGTGATGCACTGGATGGATGCCGGCACGCCACACGAAATGGTCACTATGTTCCACATGGATCAGGCGGAGCTGCTTGCCACTCACTACTGCGCCGCCCACAACCAGCCCCGGCTCAGGGCAGTGTCGTCGAGCCAGCCCACCCAGGTTGTCTTCGAATTCAAGGATGGCACGAACATCCGGAAAGGCGACGGTTACATGCGGCAGCTGGCCATCACCTTCGTCGATGCTGACCACCACAACGAAACCTGGGGCTATGACAACAACGGCAAGATTGAGGCCGGCACATTCTACCTGACCCGCGTGAAGCAGCCCACGAAGCGGTAGGGCGAGGTGTGCTCCGGTCCGATTTCCCTCAAGGCAGAATCGCGAAAACCCGTGCCGGGAAGCCGCTGCCGTTTTTTGGCTTGGGAAAAGTCACGACAGCCAGGGCCCCTGCCTCGGGCACGCGCTCGAGGCTGTCGAGGAGCTCCACCTGGTAGCGATCATGCTTCAGGATAAAGGTTTCCAGAGGAAACTCGCCCTTGCTGGCGACGATACCCGGGTCCGTATCGGTTGTCTCGTGTCCCGAGGCTCTGATTTTTCTCGTTTCAAAGAGGTACTGCAGCACCTCCAGACTCCACCCGGGATAGTGGCTGATCCCGCCGGCATCCTTGTTTAACATTGCGGCCATGTCGGGCCAGCGCCTGGACCAGTCTGTCCTCATCACGACAAAGGCGTCCTCTGGAATTGGACCGTGCCGCGCCTCCCATGTTCTCACGTCGTCCATCTTCAAGACGTAGTCCGGGTCCCGGGCAACTTTGTCATGAACGTCGAGGAGGACGAGTGGCATGATCATTTCCTTGATCCCAATCTGATCTAGTGTGCGCGCCCCCTTGATGAAGTGGGCCGGCGGGTCTACGTGAGTGCCCCACTGGCCGACGTGAGAAAAGTACTGGGCATAGAAGCCGGATCCGGGCGCCACGCCCGGGTCGTACCAGAACAGCGTTTCGGTTTTTTCCTCCGGAAAACCCGGCCAGTGAGGAATGCCGGGCTCGAAGGAGTGCGTCAGGTCGACGGATTCCTTGACTTTCAACACCTGCCAGATCTCTCCCAGGGTGGGTTGCCTGGGCGTCGAGCAGGCGGTACAGGTAACCATCGCAAAGGTGGCCATGACGAGATGAATGCCCAGCGCGTATCGTATTCTCATCTGCTCCCTCCGTAAAAAAGAGAGTATGTTCCGCGGAACAGCCCAACCTTGATTCTTCGGCTCCCAGGGCAGCCCGATTATCCCCCAGATTCTGCCGACGAAGTGGGGTTTTGTCTCAGTTTACAGATTTCCTGCTCCCAGGCGGAGCCGGTCATGATCCCGGATGATTTACTCCCGGTCCGATGATATTCTGGCACATCGTTGGAAAAGCGTACTGCCTTCAGCCAGGTCCCGTTTGACGGAACATCCTGGAAACGGCCGTCCCGTGCTGACGTGGAGGAGAATCGACATGCACCAACCATGGCAGACCGATATGTGGTTTACCAGCCCCTGGAATTTCGCCGATGATGTTCGAGCCCGGATCACCTTCGATCCCCACCCAAGTCTGCATGATGTGACGCTGCGCGACGGAGAACAGCAGGCCGGCATCATCTTCACCAAGGACGACAAGATCCGGATTGCCGAAGCCCTTGCCGAGGTCGGCATGCATCGGCTCGAGGCCGGCATGCCGGTCGTGTCAAAGTCGGACGCGCAGGCGATCGGCGAAATCGTGAGGCGCCTCGAGAAGTCGAAGACGCAGGTCTTCAGCTTCGCGCGTTGTATGGTCGAGGATGTCAAGCGCTCGCTCGACACCGGCGTCAAAGGCATCATCATGGAGGTTCCAAGCTCGACCCACATCATTGAGCGCGCCTACCGTTGGGAGCCGGCCAAGGCGATCGCAACCTCGATAGAGGCGACCCGGTTTGCCCGGGACAACGGGCTCTACGTCGTCTTCTTTCCGATCGACTTCTCCCGGGCGCCGCTTGATTGGGTGCTCACGATGCTGAAGCGCGTGGCCTCTGAGGGTCACATGGATGCGCTCACTATCGTCGACACCTTCGGCGGCCTCGCCCCGCACACGGTACCTTATCTGGTCCGGCGGATGCGCCAGGTCTTCCCGGATACACCCTTCGAGGTGCACTTCCACGACGATTTCGGCATGGGCGTGGCAAACACTCTTATGGCAATGGCAGCGGGCTGTCAGGTCGCCCATACCTCGGTCACCGGTATCGGCGAACGCGCGGGCAACTGCGCGTACGAGGAACTGGCGCTGGCCATGAAGACAATGTACGACGTCGATCTGGGCTTGAAGACCGACAAGTTCGTCCAGGTGTCGCGCCTGGTGCAGCAGCTCGCCGCTGTTCGCATGCCCGCCAATCGCTGCGTTGTCGGAGAGAACCTGTTTGACATCGAGAGCGGCATCATTGTGAGCTGGCTGCGCAATTGCGGGGCCGAGTTCCCGACGGAGCTGGCGCCGTTCCGGCCGGAGCTGGTCGGAAACACGCCGGTGCGGGCCGTGCTCGGCAAGGGAAGCGGTATCGACAGCATCGCGTTTTTCCTCGATCAGATGGGGATACAGGCGACCCCGCAGCAGATGATGGCGTTGCTTGCGGAAGTCAAGGAGCGATCGCTTCGGGAGAAACGGCTGCTGCCCCCGGAGGAGTTTCGAGAGATGGTGCGGTCACTGCTGGCACCGCCCGGCGTCTGACTTTTCTGCGTTGACTGTCCCGACCCTGCTTCTCCTAGCGTTTGACGATTTCGAAAGGGATGGCCGGTAGCGTGCCCAGAGGGACGCGTTGCCTGTTCGGCTGCGGCCTTCCGTTTGCAGCGGGCGGCGTTCTCTCGGCAGAGATGCTGATGATCAGGTTTCCCTTCAAGCCGGTCTTGGCTTTTGCCGCATCGCATTGCAGGACGATCTCGGCGCTTTCCTGAGCCTGCGACGTCTGCCGGAGTTCGATTCCCTCCGGCGGCTCGCTCAACTCGAACTGGACCTTGTCTATAAGAGCGTTCGGCGGAATCGGCGGCAATTCAACTGGAATCCTGACGGTGCCGCCGGCAGTGATCTTCAGCGGTGTATCGCCCTGGATTCTTACCGGGCTCCTGAACAAACTGCGCCTCGTAACCGCAACCCTGAGGTCTTTCACGGGGACGAGATGCCGGTAGGCAAATGCCTGCATCATATCTTCAGCCGGTACCGCCTCGCGGCGAACCTCATGTCCCTGAATCAGCGCTCGGCCTTCCATGTTCAGAGTCAGGGGTGCCCGCTGCGGCTGCTGTTGCGGAACCGTCAGCGTGAGCCGCACCTGGTCCTGGCCGGCCGGTATCAGGCCCCCGCTCAGAACGAATCCTCTCGGTGCGTTCTTTAAAAAAGCCAGCGCAATATCTCCGTTAAATCCATCTTTGCGCAGCGCATAGACGGTGATGGGAACGCTCATGCCGGCCGCGGTGTTGATGCCCGACGGCGTGACCCGGAGATCGAAATCGGGCCGCGGCGCGCTGATGCGCAGGCGGTAGGAATACTCCGAGCCGCCCTTCTGCTGGGCATCACCAAGATACAAATAGTAAGTTCCCTTCGCCGGCAGAGTCGCCATGATCAGGGAATCGGCGTGATGTGTCTCCAACCCCGATCCCTTGTCCTCAAAATCATCGTTGAACGCCAGTTGCCGGCCCGTGGCATCGGTCAGCTTGAGCACGGAATCCAAAGGGGAATCGAGCCTGCGCGCATAAACCTCGGCGACGATTTCTTCGCCGGCACGGCCTTCGAAACTGAACACGTCCCAGTCACCGGGCTGATCGATGTGCCCGTTCATGATGACAGGCGGCTTGATCCGCTGCGCGTTCTTCTCGGAGTTGTTCGGTTCCTTTTCGAGACTTTCCGGCAGCGTATCCACGGCATAAGGTGCGGCGTTGGAAACCAGGTTCTCCTTGCGCACGGATAGCGGATAGATTCCCGGATCCTTTTCTTTGGCACCCATGACCAGTTTATTCACCGGAAGATTCCAGCCGCGAATCTCAACCTTGGTCGGGGTGCCGGCAGGGCCGCCCATAGGGAAGATACTCGTTACAAAAGGCAGCTCACCCAGGGTGATGCGATACACGAAATCTTCGCGACCGCGGTAAAGGGCGTCCTTGATCTCGATCACGTATTCGCCGTCCTTGGGGATTTCATAATGGAGGACGGGATCCGGATGAAAGCGATAGTCGTCATCATATGCCAGCTCTTTCCCGACAGCGTCATAAAGTGCGATGGTGGCCTGGAACCACCCGGGAACTGCATCGGCGAGGTACGGAATCAACTCGCGCGCGCTGACGGCGATGACCAGCTGCTGGCCCTTCCGCGCCTGGAACCGATATCGGTCCGCGTCGCCCTGGGTGAACTGCGGATTCGGGCGCGCCGGGATCTGAGGCCGAGCCAGACGGGGCTTGATCCGTCCGTTTATGGTGGCCGGCAGCGTAATGCCCATGTCAGTTGGTTCCTGGCTGATTTGCGGCTGCATTGCGCCCGGTTGATTTGCATTCGCGCCCGGCGGCACGCCGACGTTGATCGATTCCTTTTCGTTGAATTCGGGAAATTGGCCGACGCAGAAGACGAGCGGATTCGACAATCCTTGCGGCGTTCCCAGCCTCAACTCGCGCTTGCCGAGCTCTGCGTCAGGAGCGATCGTTACCTCTAGCGTAGCGGTTTCTGCCAGGACGGGACCGACGTTTCTGCTGGCATTGAAGATGAGGAGCTTTGTCCTGATATCAGTGATTTCCTTCTGGACCGCAGCATCCATCGGCTGTTTCTGGAGCTCCTGCAGCCGGTCTCTCAACTGCGTTGCCTGCATCCCGTTCATGGGTCTGGTGGAATCGACCACCTTGGCTTGGATACCGTCGCCTGAGACATACACATCGGTGACGTTGGGCAAAAACTGTCCTCCGACCTTGACCTGAAACGTGGTGCCCTGCTGGCCGCCGGCGGGAAGGGCATAGGCAAGGTGCGGGGCGTTCTGCTGTGCCCACACTGCCGGGACGACCGCCAGAAAAACCGCCAGCCACAAAGTCACGAGCCATCGGAGTGGATTCATGGGATGCTCCACTGCATCTAGAGTGCCTCTTTCCAAAAACAACTTCCGGCGTCTTGGCGTATCGGCGGTCAAGCGGGCCTCTGACGGCCGGGACGCCGAAAAAACATCTATTACATGATCTCCTTCAAGCGACCGCCCATGCTTATGCCATCTGCGGCTGTGGGTGTCACGTGGATATCGAGACCCTCTGGATTAGGCAGCTTTGCGTTGGGGTCGATGCCGAGAAGCTCGTACATGCTGCCGATGAGATCGCATGGATACACCGGGCGTTCTTTCACTTCTTCACCCCTGGCATCCGATGCCCCGACCACGCGACCGCCCTTGAATCCGCCGCCGGCCACCACGGCGGAGAAGACCTGGCCGTAATGGCCGCGCCCGCCGTTCCAGGGCGCTTCCCACTGGACTCTGGGCGTTCTGCCGAATTCACCGCTCCACCAGAGGATCGTGCTGTCGAGCAGGCCGCGTTCCGACAAGTCCTGGAGCAGGGTTGCCATGCCTTTGTCCATTTGCGGCAATCTCTGACGCATAATCTGGAAATGCTGTCTGTGGGTATCCCACCCCTGATAATTGATGGTGATGTAAGGGACGCCGCGCTCCACCAGCCGCCGCGCCACCAGGCAGGATTGCCCGAACGTGTTGCGGCCATAACGCTCTTTCATCTCGTCCTTTTCCTGCGCGAGGTCGAATACCTTGCCCGCGTCGCCCAGGATCAGTTCATATGCCTGTTGTTCGGCCTGATTGAGAGCCTTCAACGAGGCATCATCTTTCATGACCTTCCCGAGCGTATCCAGCTTGTGGAGCAACGCGCGCCGGTCCTGCTGACGCTGGTCGGAGACGCCTTGGGCGACGATGCCTTCCACGGCGAACCGCGCCTGTGCCGGGTCGCCCCCGGTAGCAAAGGGTTTGTAGCGCTGCCCCAGAAATCCCGCCTCATCAAAGCGCCCTTGGGGCTGGGTCAGCACGATGTAGGGCGGGATCAATCCGCGGTATCCGGCGTTATAGCCTTTGAACAGTGAGACTACCGCGCCGACGGAGGGGTAAACCAGCCGTTCGCCGGGCTTCCTCCCGGTCTGAACCATATAGGAGGCCGTTTCATGAGCGTTGATGCCGTGTGTCATGCTGCGGATTATGGAATATTTGTCGGCCTGTTGAGCGAGCAAGGGGAGTAACTCGCCGATGATGATTCCATTCACGTTGGTCGGGATGGGCTTGTTCAACGGGCCGCAATAGTCGTAGCCCGCGTCCGGTTTCGGATCGAAGGTGTCCAGGTGCGACGGACCGCCCCACATCCAGATTTGGATGATCGACTTAGCTTTGGCAGGGGGCGCGGCGGACTGCGCACACAGGCCGGGGCTGCCGGCCAGCACAAATCCGGCTGCGCCGAAAAGACTGCGGCGCAACGCTTCGCGCCTGGAAATGGGCATACCGAAGATGCCCGGAATCAGATCCTCCTTTGGACCTTTTCCTGTGGTCATTAGTCCGCCTTCCCGGAATGCTTCCGCTTTGTTCTAATGCCGGTAGAGAAACTCCGGGCTGTTGATCAGCGCCCAGACCAGATCCACGATCGCCGGCCACCTGTTGCCCGTGACAGGCTGGAAATACGCCCCTATGACCTTTAACTCCTCATCCGTGGGGAAACGCGAGAGGATGGTCAGGTAAATCGAATCCGCTGGTCCTCGCGGGTTGGCTCCGGGCTGGACCAGCGACCTGAGCTTGCTGCTCTGCTGAATCTTGAGCTGGATATGACTCGAATTCAGGAGGTGCAGTTTTTGTTCGGCCGTGGGCCGGTTGTTCCGCTCCGATTCCAGGCCGGTGTCCCGCGGCGAGCGGCCGAACATCTCGAGGAAGGAACTGGTGATGCTCGCGTCCGCCAGCGCGATCGAGCGCTGGTCTTCCGGGATCAAGGTAAACGGCTCGGGAATCGGGCTGGCATACTGTTCGGTCGTGCCGGTGATCTGGCAGATGGCGTCGATCAGCACTTCTGCATCCAGCCGGCGCAGCGGGTAATATGCGAAGTCGGCTGCGCCCTCGGGACGATCGGTCCTGGGAATAGAGGAGAGCTGATACACCTGCGAGTTTAGAATCAAGCGGTAGATGTGCTTCAGATCGTAGTGGGCAGACACCAACTCCCGCTCGAGAAAGGCCAGCAGTTCGGGATTGCTGGGTGGATTGTCCGGCCGGATGTCGTCCGGCTCATGAACAATGCCGCGCCCCAGCAGCCAGGACCATACGCGGTTCACGACGTTACGTGCGAAATATGGATTCTCCGGACTGACAAGCCAGTTGGCAAACACCTCACGTGGATCCTGGTTTGGGGACAGGCGAGCCGGCTTGCCATCCGGGAAAACGGCTGCCGGCGACACGGCGGCGGCAGCCCCCGATGCGGCCTTGCCGAGATCGAATGAGACGATCTCCTCCTTCCATTCCCCGGTGTATTTGTAACCGATCTTAGAGAAAAATGCCGCCATGCCTGACAGACGGTCTTTCGGCCAGTTTTCTGCGCGCACCCCCATAAAGGTCAACGCCACGGCCTGCGCAATAGCCTGCGGTTCGCGGCTCTGGACGGCCCGGTAGAAGTTGACCTGGGGCACGCGGAAATTGCTGCCGCTGGCCGTGAGCAGTTCCCGAGCAAACCTGTCGTACGGGAGGTTCTCCTTCAGGGAAGTTCGAATCCAGCGATAGTATCCCTGAACCGCATTGGGCCACAAATTGATCGGGAACTCCGACTTCACACGCAGTAGATCGCTCCACTTCATTGCCCAGTAATCCGCAAACTCGTCCCGCTCCAGCAGGCGATCGATCAGGGCGCCGCGTTTGTTCGGATCCTGATCCGATAGAAATGCTCGCGCCTCCTCCGCGGTGGGCAGCGTGCCGATCACGTCCAGATAGGCGCGGCGGACAAATACGGCGTCCGAACAGGCATTGGCGGGTTGAATACCCGCTCCTTTCAACCGGCTAAAAACCAAGTCGTCGATCTTTCCCTGAGACGTCAGACCCGCCGGGCTCTCAAAAGGGTTCACCACCGCCTGGGGCGCTGCTGTTCCGACCATTGCCACCAGGATCACAACCGTCGACATCAGTGACTTCTTCATAGTTTGACCAAATCCGGCTCCGTGTTTCTCAAGAGCCGCCCCTGAAACCCAGGGACTCGAAGCCCCCCAGAGATTTCCTGGTTCCTGGTCGCTATAACCCCTCGGTAATCAAAAAGTTTCACCATGACCGGGTCAAAGATCCTCATCTCTTACTTGGGTGGGGAACCGCGGCCAAGGGTGATATAGAAGCGCCCGCCCACGAAGGCTGGGTCGCCGGGATATCCCAGGGCCTTGAAATCGATCCGGTTCTTCACTTCCGGATAGACTGCGAGACGGTGCGCGGGGAGTGTCATCCCCTGGGCGTTCTTATGGCAGCGCGTGCAGGTGGTAGCCTCCGGACTGTGGCAATCGGAGCAGCCCAGGGCCTTTTTGGCGGGGACCACCTCGTGATGAATGGAGGAGTACATTTTGGTTTCCACGAAGCCGTACTTCCCCGAGTATGGGAGACCTACCTGCTTCATCCCGTCGGCGATGGCTTTGGCCCAGTCGAAGTGGACCCAATAGTCCTCGAGGAAATTGGGCATCGCCAGGACATTGTCTTCCGTGTCGTAAGGCTGGACCGCTGTATGCACCTTGAAGGGGAAGATGCGTGCCGCCGGACTGCGTTTCTCTCCTACGGGAGCATTGAGGACCACGGTTGCCGACGCGTCGATCTTATCCCCGACGAGGGAGGCATTGCGAGTCCCGTCGTACCAGAGGTATGTGGGCAACAGGTCCTTCCCCCAGATCAGAGCGCCGAACTTCTTATCGTACTCCGGCATTCCATATCGGTCCCGGCTTTCGGGACGGTTTTGTCCCGCCTTCGAATAGTCGCGTCGCAGGAGAGTCGGCGAGTCGTGAGCAAAGGAGGGAATGTGGCATGTTTCACAGGCGACGGCCCGGATGTGGTCGTCCAGATGGCGGCTGAGCACGCCTGCCACGCCGTGGGGGGTAAGGCCATGGCACTTTTCACAGGCTACGCGCCCCTCCACTGCGGGAGCGCTCAAGGACATCCCGGAGATCCTGTGTTCGCTGGTAGTATGGCAATCCTGGCAGCGCATGTTCAGCGATCCCATGTGCAGGTCAGAACTGGTGTTTGGCGTCGCCAGGGCCGGCTCGAGGTCGCCATGCTTGGCGTTGGTGGCCCCGCCGCTTTCAAAATGGCAGGAACCGCAGGTCTGCCGGGAGGGGCGTCCCACCTTTTGCGCGATCGCGATCAGATCCAATGATGGGTCCGGGAAGCCTCCTTTGAGCGGATCCTTGCGGTAAGTGCCGGTCGTGTCGTGACAGACCAGGCAATCGATATTGGCCGGATCGGTAAAGTCGAAACGCTTGTCCACCCCGCCGTAACCGATGTGGCAGGACATGCACTGCTGGACGTTGGAGCCGATGGCGACGCAGTAGTTGTTCACCATCAACGTGAGGCTGATGTCGGTCCGGTGTTCGTAGCCTGCCAGCGTCGGGGAGTATCCCTTCCAGTTCCAGTGGGCAGTTTTCAGCAGGTCCTGTCCCACCTTCGCGTGACAGCTCAAGCAAGTCCGGGTCACTTCCTGCGGACTGGGCTTGCCTTTGAAAGAAGCCAGAATGGAATGGTCGGGCGTCCAGGGGTGATGGCAGGAGGCGCATTCCGTAGGCGCTGACGCCGGCTTGAGTTGGCGCTCGTGGCAGCCGATGCACTGGCGGTGGTAAGCGCCTTTCAGGCCGATGCGGGAAGGGTCGTCCGGCTCGTTGGACAGGCCGTGACAGCGGTTGCAGCTCTGGGGAGGGTTCGGGGCCATATCGTCATGGCAAGCCGAACAGGGGCCACCCATCTTGATGTCCATGGCTGCGTGCATTTCCTTGATGTCTTGCCCCACGCGGTCACCCTCGGTCGACGCATAGCGGTGATGGCATACCCCGCAGTCGCCACCCACCAACTCGTCGTGGATCCGGTGGGAGAAGCCCACCGGCTCGTAATCGTCCGATCTGGCTTTCAACACCTGACTGTCCAGCAGATAGAAGTTTTTATAAGCTGCAGGACGCTGCGGGTAGGCCGGCCCGGTTGACCCCGTGGGCGCCTGAGGAACAGGCTGTTGTGTAGTGATGCGCAAGACCTCCTGGACGGTCCTGACAGAGGCCTGGATGGCCTCGATGTGCACCAGGCTGTACAGCGCGATGAAAGCCAGGAGGCATGCGATCCCTGTGCCGCGGATCACCCAGGTCCAGAAGGGATTCACGGTCCGCTCGCGCTCTTCACGCATCCGGGCGAGCTGGACCTCAGTGGTCGGCACGTATCCGGGCAGGATAGGGAAGAACGTCACAAACATCCGGTAACAGAACAGGATGCTGGAGACGATGGCAACGGTCATCGCGATCTCCCCGATCGACGGGAAATAGGCTTTGGTGGCGTATGGAGGGTTGTAACCCACGAGGAACACGTTGATGCGGTTCAGAACCACGCCGAAGATGATCAGAGAGACGGTGAAGAAAAGCCATCCCATGGACCGGCGCACCGCCTTGTTCAGGAAAAGCAGGAATGGGGCGATGATGCCCAACAGGATCTCAATGAACAACGAAGTCGTGGCTGCAGGATGCTCGAGGAAATTGAGCTGACTGTGCCGGACGATGAGGTCCCCGATTTTCACCGCACCATAGGTCCCAAGGAACCAGGGGATGATTCGCGCCATGGGAGTGAGCAACTCCATCTCGGGGCTGCGGCCGAAACTGATGTTTGCATATATGGACTCCAGGATCACCATCGGGAATCCCACCATCATCGCCGACAGAAGAAACAGGATGGGGAGGATGGGAGTATCCCACAGCGCACTCAGCTTGGAGGGGGCGATGAGCATCAGCGTGCCCAGCGAAGACTGGTGCATAAAGGAGAGCACCACGCCGGCCACGATGAACAGAGGCAAAACGATCCGGATTCCGGTGTAAAGCGCGAGGATTGGTTTCTCCACGCGACCGAGGAGGGTGGCCCCCCATTCCCCCTGATCGATCCTGGCTTTCAGCCCCTCCAGGATGGATGGGCTCATCTCTATGCTCAGAACTATGAGGTAGGCAGTCACACACATGCCTACTTCGAAAAGAACCGAGTTGCCCTGCCAATTGAAAATCGGGCGCCAGATGTTCCAGTAGCGTCCCAGGTCAAAGCTCAACGCGATGGCGACCCAGAGGTAGCCCAGAAACGCCGTGAGGATGGCCGGGCGGAGAAGAGCCTTGTACTTTCTCCTGCCGAAAATATCCACCAGTGCCGCCGTGGTGAATCCGCCGGCTGCCAGAGCTACGCCGCAGGCCACGTCGAAGGAGATCCAGATGCCCCAGGGATTGTGATTGTCCAGATTCGTCACCGTGCCCAGCCCCAGGAGCATGCGTGTGATGCCGAACGAGAAGCCGACGCCCATGAAGATGAGAAGGGTCAGGGTGCCGAAAGTGAAGAAGGGTTTTATGACCCGATGCGGATGATCGTTGTGGATTGCGGGGGTCATTTTACACCTCCCCCAGGACCATGAGCGGCGGGCCTGTTTTGGGTCCTCCCTGGGTCCGGCTCTTCCTCCGGATGCTTCCGCCGGTTGTACCACATGATCCCGGCCAGGAGGCCGTAAAACGCGATCGGGATCGCGCCGTATGTGAAGATCCCGTGCTGGATCGCTTCGGTGCGCTGCGGGGGAGGGATTGCCGGGAGGTTCAGCAGCCCGATTTCCTCAACGGGCCGGCCGGTCAGGTAAATCCAGGAAGTCCCACCCACTTCCGTCTCGCCATAAACATGATTGACATAGCGGTCCGGGCGCCGCTTCAGGCGCTCCCTGGCCATAACCACCAACTCCGCCCGGCGGCCGAATACCAGAGCCTCCGTGGGGCACGAGGCGGCGCATGCCGGGTTGGCTCCGGTGCCATTGGCCCTGTCGGTGCAGAACTCGCACTTGCGCACGCGCGGCTTGAGGGGCTCGTTGAACTCGTAGGCCGGGATTTCGAACGGACAGGCGACCTGGCAGTATCGGCACCCGATGCAGATTGTGGGATTATAGATCACGGCCCCGTCGGCGGACTTGGTCAGGGCGCCCACAATGCAGGCGGAAACGCAGGAGGGGAAGAGGCAGTGCATGCACTGGGCCTTGACACAGGTCTGAGGAACACCTGCCTGATCCGGGGAAGGGCTTCCCGGGAACTGATTCACTACCGTGAACGCGGTTTCGTTAGGCCGGCGGAAGGAGCGGAGCACGTCTCTGTCCGAGAAGGACTCGGCGGTGCGGGGGAGGTGGTTCCGGCGGTTGCAGGCCTCCTCGCACTTGCGGCACCCGATGCAGAGCGTGGTATCCACCAGGACCCCCACGTGGCCCGGGGAAGGCAAGACGTTTTCCTTCGGAATTTGGGATTCTCCTGCCCCTAGAGGAGTACTGGAGGCGCCGGCGGTCGCGGCAAGACCTAGCTTCAGCAGTGTGCGTCGGTTCATGTTCCTCTCCTTCCACCCGTATGAGCTTGCGAGCGTTTTTATCCTAAGAAGGCACCAAGGGACAAGCAAAATTCGAGGGAGCCTGGGGATACGGTGCTCCTTGGGAAAAACCACGAAGTCCACGAAAACCGTCTTATGTACTACTAACTTGCGAATCCTCTGCGGTTAACGGCTTCCGCGCTCTCAGCGTACTCTGTGTTGAGGTTTCTCGGTTGCGGCTATGACGCGCCGTGTATTCTGCGGTTGTCGATTGGATCAAGGCCGGGCAGCTATGTGTTCATCCGCCATTTCGGTGGGAAACTGGCGCAAGCGCGCAAACCAGGATAGAATCTCGTTGAATTCGGGCCGTTCTGCTTCTACCGCAAGGAGAGAGCATCGATGTCTACTTTCCCTCGAAGAATACATGTCCTCTGCCTGGCTCTGGCTGCCATGATTGCTGCCTGCAGCCTGCCTTCGGTTTTTGCCTGGCAGCCATATCCGCAAAACCTTTACTCCGGCCTGCGCTGGCGGATGATCGGGCCGTTTCGTGGCGGCCGTGTCAACGCCGTGAGCGGCGTGCCGGGCCAGCCGAACACCTTCTACTTTGGCTCGGTCGGGGGCGGCGTCTGGAAGTCCACGAACGCCGGCCGCACGTGGGTGCCGATTTTCGATGGGCAACCGGTGGCCTCGATCGGCGCCATCGGCGTCGCGCCGTCGAATCCCCGCATCGTATACGTCGGCACCGGTGAAGCTGATATGCGCGATTCAATCTCCTTCGGCAACGGCATGTATAAATCCACGGACGCCGGCAGCTCCTGGAAACATATCGGCCTCGACGCAACGCGGCAGATCGGCCGGGTACTTGTTGATCCCAAAAATCCCGAAATCGTATTCGTCGCGGCGCTCGGTCACGCCTACGGTCCGAGTCCCGACCGTGGCGTGTACCGCACGCGCGATGGCGGCGCCACCTGGCAAAAGGTCCTCTACAAGAACGACGGTGTGGGCGCGATCGATCTGGCTCTTGATCCGGCGAACTCGCAGGTTATTTACGCGTCCTTGTGGGCTACGCGTCGCCCGCCCTGGTACATCTACAATCCATCCAACGGGCCGGGCAGCGGCATCTTCAAATCCATCGATGGCGGCACCACGTGGCAGCCGCTCGCCACCGGCCTTCCCGCCGAGAGTATCGGGCGCATCGGCATCGCCGTCGCGCCTGCGAACGCGGGGCGGGTCTATGCAATTGTCGATGCAAAGGACGGCGGGCTCTATCGTTCGGACAATGCCGGAGCGAACTGGGCCAGGATCTCCGGCGACAACCGTGTCTGGGGACGTGGCTGGTATTTCGGCAAGGTCACCGTCGATCCTAAAAACCAGGACATCGTCTACGTGTCGAATACGGCGCTGTATAAGTCAATCGATGGGGGCAAGAGCTGGATCCCGATCAAAGGGGCGCCCGGCGGCGACGATTACCATCAGCTCTGGATCGCTCCTGAAGACCCGAACCGTATGATTCTCGCCAGCGACCAGGGTGCCATCGTCAGCGTCGACGGCGCAACGACGTGGAGTTCCTGGTACAACCAGCCGACGGCGCAGCTGTACCATGTGGCGGCTGACTACCGCTTTCCGTACTGGGTGACCGGCGCGCAGCAGGACAGCGGCGCTCTGGGCACGCCCGCGCGCAGTCCGCACGCCGAAATCTCCATGCACGAGTGGACCGGCCTGGGCGCCGGCGGCGAGAGCGGCTACACGGCCCCGGATCCTCTGCATCCCGAAATTCTCTACGGAGGGACCGTCACGCGTTGGAACAGCGTTACCGGGGCGACCCAGAATGTCTCGCCCGAATCCGCGGCACAGCGCGGACAGTTCCGGCATGCGTGGACCCAGCCGCTGGTATTTTCCCAGGCCGATCCGCGTGCACTCTACTATGCCAACCAGTATCTCTACAAAACGACGAATGGCGGCGAAAGCTGGACGCAAATCAGCCAGGACCTCACACGCGAGAACCCCGGCGTGCCGCCTAACCTGGATGCATCCGCCGCGGCCGACGCCCCGACGAACCAGCGCCGCGGCGTCATTTACACGATCGCGCCGTCGCCGCTGCGCGCGCCTCAGATCTGGGTCGGCACGGATGACGGTTACATCCATGTCACTGCGGACGATGGGAAGACCTGGCGAAACGTGACGCCGCCCGCGCTCACGCCGTGGAGCAAGGTGACGATGATCGACGCTTCGCACTTCGACGCGAAGGAAGCATATGCCGCGGTGGAGCGGCACCAGCTCGAAGATTACGAGCCGTACATCTATCGCACGCGCGATGGCGGGGAGACGTGGCAGGTGATTGTAAAGGGCCTCCCCCCGGGCGTCTATGTGCAGACGGTGAAGGAAGATCCGGTACAGCAAGGGCTGCTGTTTGCGGGAACGGAGCTCAGTGTCTATGTGTCGTTCGACGACGGCGACGACTGGCAGCCGCTTCAGCTCAATCTGCCGCCAGTGTCGATGCGCGACCTTGCCATTCATGGCGACGACTTAATCGTCGCCACTCACGGGCGCGGATTCTGGGTGCTCGACGATATCACCGCTCTGCGCCAGATCAACGACGCGGTCGCGAAGTCGTATGCGTATCTCTTCAAGCCGGCCGATGGGGTCAACATGCCGCCGGGGAGCGAATACGGCACTCCCCTGCCCAAAGACGAACCGTTCGCGGAGAACCCGCCGTACGGGGCCATCATTGATTACTACCTGGGGGCGGTACCCACGGCGCCCGTATCGCTCGAGATCCTCGATGCGGAAGGCCGGACCCTGCGCCGCTATGCCAGTGACGATCGTGTGCCTCCGCGAAATCCGGACGCGCTCGTCTATCCCGCCTTCTGGCAGCCTGCGCCGGAGATACTGTCCGCCGCGCCGGGCATGCATCGCTGGGTGTGGGATCTCCGCGCCGCTCCCGCCCCCGGCGCCGGTGGACGCGGCGGTCGCGGAGGCGCGCCGCCGGCACAACCCGGCCCCTATACGGTGAAGCTGACAGTGGATGGAAAGAGCTGGACGCAACCTCTCACGGTAAAGCCGGACCCGCGCCTGACCGGCAAGAACGTCCCTGGCCGGGACTGACTGGTTCAACTGGTTCGATTTCAATCGGTGGGCTCAGCCGTGTCCGGGGCTGAAGATTGGCATCGCACCCTCTTACGCAAGACAGTCAGATCAAGAACGCATCTCCAGGCCCAGAAACCGCGCGCCAGGGAGCCGAACCCTTGTCGACATCGATTGTTGTTGTCGTTGATTCGAGACGGTAGCGGGACACGGCATGCCGTGTCCCGCTCGTCCTGAGAAGCGAGGATAACGCTAGAAGTTGATCCGCGCGACCAGCTGGATGACTCTATTGCTTCCCTGCATCCCGCCGACCTGCCCGCAGGTCTGGCTGGAACTGGTGCAGGTTGTGCCGTTGAAGTTAACATTGTTGAAGATGTTGATGAACTCGCCCCGGAATTCGAAGTTCGACTGCTCAGTGAACCTTATCTTCTTGGCCAGGCTCATGTCGAAGTTCCAGAATCCCGGACCTCTGACATAGGCCGTATTGGGAGCGCAATCGCCGGCCACCACCTGGATGCATCCGCCGCTGTTTGCGGGCGAGATGTAGCGTCCGGTGGGAACGCCGAAGGCCGCGCTGTAGCCGGTCGATGTCGTCGCGCTGGTGTTGTAGGCTGCGATCGTGTTTTTGAGCATATCGTCCGGTTCGTAATAGATCTGCTTGTTTGCGTCATCGAAGCGAAGGCCGACCGCACCCCGCAAGTCTTGCAGGGTCATGCCGACCAGCCTGACATTGCCGAAGTTCAGCAGGCTGCCGCTCTGCATGCGGCCGATTCCCTGGAATTCCCAGCCGCCGACAATTCGCTCAAGAACGCCATGCGTGCCGGAGAGCAGCATCTTGCCGTTGCCGAATGGAAGCTCGTAAACCCAGTTGACTCTAAACACCTGCGGCATCACGCCGCCGTTGAGCACCGTGATCATCGGTGTCCTGAACGAGAGTCGCGAGGACTGGAGACCCTTTTCGACGGTGTAGGAGGCCTGAACCAGGAGTCCCCGGGACAGGCGGCGGCGCAGCTCCACCACCAGCGATTCGTACCTGCTGAAGCCCGAGTTGGTCGAGATCCATGCGCCTCCGGAGGAGACGGTCGGATTGACGTAGAAGAAGTTGGCCGGCAAGCCGGCGGTCAGCGCGTTGAGGCGCCGCGTTGCGTCATTCTGCAGGTTGCTCCCGTAGGAACTTGGATTTGGATTGTATTTGGCAAGCGTATTCACGAATGTGGAGCTCGTGAAGTTGGAAGAGGTGTACTTGGTCGTATCCCCGGCTTGCGAAGCGGGAACGCCGCTGAAGTACGCGAGCGTGATCGGCAAGGGTGAAGTACCGGTTCCGCTGCCGTAGTACTTAAAATTGTTTCCGCGCCCCGCCGCCATGTTTGCCTGAAGGTTAGCCGCTGCGAGTTTGAACTCGTCGAGCAAGCCATTCTCGACAAAATTCATCTCGTTGACGTTGATCTGCACCCACGGCTGCAGGTTGCGGGTCGCAACATAGCGCACTTCCAGCGCCATGTCCCGGGTGAGCTCACGCTGCACCCCAAAGGACCAGGACAGGGAGTAAGGCGTTTTCGTGTTGGGATCGAAAATGTTGACCTGGTCCGACACAGATGTGGATTGAATCGGATAAACCGGCGCGCTCGCAAACGGAGGCGGGCCGAGACGGCTCTTGTCGCGGAACAGAAGCGGCCACACGTCGGTTCCCACGCCGCTGACCAGGTTGCCGTTGCTGACATTGCGGGTAGCGTTGATGGTCATACCCGGGTTAGCGCCGAACATGGAAGAATAGTCGTACATGCCGGGGCGGTTGAAGGCAAGAGAAAACCCGCCGCGGAGCACGGTTTGGCCATTCTCGCCGAGGAATCGCCTGAGCAGACCGGTCCCCTTGGGGGTCCAGGCGAAGCCGATACTGGGAGCAACGTCGTGGTAGGAAGTGTTGTAGGCGGGATCGCCTGATTTGTAGAGATTGTACGTCGGCGCCTTGCCGTTCAGGGTCCCTGGTGTATAGAGCTTGCCGTTTCCGAAGCCTCCTGACACCGGACCGGTAAGTCCCCAAAGATCTGCAACGGTATTCCACGAATACATATTGTTGAGCGGCACGAACGGAAGCTGAAGCTCCCAGCGAGCGCCGTAAGTGAAGGTAAAATTCGGACGCATGCGCCAGGAGTCCTGCGCGAAGAATCCCAACTCACGCATGTGTCCGCGCTGCACCTGGGCGCCGTTGTACGTATATTGGTTGTTCGTCTCGCTTAGAACCGCGTTCCCGCTGATCTGGGTGACGCGCCCCGTAAGAACGGCATAGATACCCTGGGCCGTGCTTACCTGCGAGGGGGACGCGTTCGGGAAGTTTTTCGGGTAATTGGACGCGTTGAACATGACATACGCAGGGTCATAGGTGCTGTCCACGCCGAAACTGATCGAGGGCACCACGTTCTGATCCCATAGCCAGAATCCGACATTGGTGAAGGAGGCGCCGAAGTTGAAGCTGTGCGAACTCCTGCTCCAGCTCAGTGTCTCGGAGAGGCTCACATTGGGAGCGTTGCGGCGCTCCGGATTCCGGCGTGAGTAGGCATTGGAGATGCCGGCGGCGCTGATGCCAAGGGCAAAGCCGTCCTGGTTGCCGACCGCTGTACCGGTAAACTGCCCGGCGTTGATTTCCGGCCAGAAGAGCACGCTGCCCGCGGACATGCCGAAGCGCAGCTCGTTGACCAGCCGGGGCGTCAGGGTGGAGCGCAGCGCAATCGAGGTGGAGTAACGGTTCGACAGCTGGGTGCCGAAGTTCGGGAACCCGGGGAATGCATAGTCCGCGCTGTTCAGAGTGTCGAGCCAGGGAGGATACTGCATGAAGTTCCAGCTGCCCTCGAGGCGGTGGCTGTTCGTCAAGTTGAGGTCGAAACGGGCCGTGGGCGCCTTGCGAATGGACATCGGAGTGTTGGCGAACAAATAATCCAGATAGGTGGGATCCGTACGCGCTTTTATGGTACCGGTCGAAGTGGTGGCCGCGCGAATGTCCGCCAGCAGTTTCTGGACCGTGGGATCGAAGGTGGAGGTCTGGCCGTTGGCTCTTGCCAGCGCCATCAGATCCACGGTCTGCGTGGTGTTTCCCACGGTATAGGGGTAGATGCCCTGATCGACTAACGGATTAAAAATCGTTCGGGTCCGCTGTGTCGCCTGGGGCTCGCGAAGCTCCTCGTAGTTGAGGAAGAAGAAGGCCCGGTCGCGGCCATTGAAGCCCAGAGGGCCGAAAAGCCTCTTGGGGAGCGAGATCGGGCCGCCCAGGCGGAACCCAAACTGGTTGCGAATCACACGGTCGCGCGGTGCCTTGCATTTATCGAACTGAGTCTGCATCTGCGCCGTGGTGCAGGGATCCTGTGAGCCGTCATAGGTAGGATTCCGGTCACGATTGTAAAACCAGCTGTTGGCGTTGAGCGCCTTGTTTTGATGGTACTCGTAAAGGGCGCCGTGGTAGTCATTGTTCCCGGAACGCGTGACGAATTTTATCTGAATCGCTCCCTGTCCTGCAGCCTCGGAGCCCGGCGTCGCCGTGGACAGCGTCACTTCCTGAATAGCATCGAGAAGTGGCTGGATCATGCTGAACATGCCATCGCCGCCGATCTGGCCTTTCAGGAAATTGTCCTGGCTATTGATACCGTCAATGGTGATGTTAACCGTGCTTCTCGGCAGTCCGGCCACGGTGGCGTTGCGGGCACCCGATGTCGAGTCTACCCCTGGCAGATTGATAAGAAAGTCAAATGCGCTGCGCGTTGACAGCGGCAGGCTGCTGAGCTGCGTTGTGTTCAGCGTGGCCGTAATGTTCGCGGTGGCCGATTGAACCAGCTCCGCATTCGCCTGCACGGTGACGGTTTCGCTCGAACCGCCGACCTCGAGCGTAACCCGGATCGCGCTGGGCGTGCCGGCGACGAGCACGATTTCCTTGATGATCGCCTGCTTGAAATTCGGCACCGAGACCGTCGCGGTGTAAGTTCCTGGAGTCAGGAACGGGATCGAGAAGGTCCCGTTCTCCGAGGTGACAGCCTTGGCCTCAGCGCCGGTGGCATTGTTCTTGACCACCACTTCCGCCCCTGGGATGACACCCCCGGTCTGATCAATGACGGTTCCGTTGAGCGAGGTGCTGGACCCACCCCCCTGTGCGTAGCCCGTCCACGCTGCCGCTGCCATTGACAGTGCCAGCAAAAGAAGTCTGGGTATCCGATGTCTCATGTGGGTTTCCTCTGTCAAAAATGGTTAATCTCAGATACCGGATCAGGCCCATCCGGTATCCCTCCTCTGATCTGCTCTGAAAACAGATTTTAAGGGTGCCCGACGCTGTTGATCCGGATTGACGCATTCTAGTTATTCGATGCGAGGTCCGCAACAAGTTTTTTAGAAAAACCTAATCTACGATATTTCGGTCCTCTGAGCTAGCCGTTCAGAAACGGTATTTCAATTGGGGTATGTCGATAGATCTGGAACCCGGAGGGACTCAAAAGAGAGGATTTTGCATTAAAGCATGCTTATAGATACAGATATGCAGGCTGAATTTCGACCGTTGAAAATTGGCCTGCATTTATCGCTTACCTGTTCCGGCCATATGGCACAAAGAAAGGGGCGCGCACGCGCATGAAAATTCCGGCGCTGAAAACGGCCACGAAGAACACGGCGCGGAATATCGGCAATCTAAAGCCTCAACGCAGTCTCCCATGCACCGGGGGTGCACCCAGGTGCATGAAAATGTTATTGTGCCCCGTAAGGCTTGCGATGGACGAAGGTCGTATTCTCTGTGATGCTTTCGAGCTCGAAACGCAGTCTGACCTGGT